>URVD01000144.1 GCA_900551195.1 uncultured Collinsella sp. | reverse complement strand
GGCAAGATCTACTTGCAAAGTCTGTCGTCCATGATGCCGCCGTTGGTCTTGGGCGCCCAGGCCGGCGAGGACATCCTGGACATGTGCGCGGCCCCCGGCGGCAAGACGACGCAGATCGCCGCCCTCACCCAGGGCCAGGCACACCTCACCGCCTGCGAGATGAGCATTCCCCGCGCCGAGAAGCTCGAAGCCAACCTCCACCGCCAAGGCGCAAAAAACGTGCCCGTCATGCGCATCGACGCACGCGAGCTCGACGAGTTCTTCCGCTTTGACCGCATCCTGCTCGACGCCCCCTGCACCGGCACGGGCACCGTCATCAGCGGCAACGAGAAAAGCCTGCGCGGCCTGACCGAGCAGCTGCTGAGCAAGTGTGCCCGCTCGCAGCGAGCACTTCTGGACCGCGCCATGGGAGCCCTTAAACCGGGCGGCACGCTCGTCTATTCGACTTGTTCGATCTTGCCGCAGGAAAACGAGGACGCCCTGCAAGAGGCCCTCGACAAGCACATGGATTGCGAGCTTATCCCCCTCGACGGCACGCCGAGCGAAAGTGAAACGCGCCGTGCTCAGGAAGTTGGCGAAGAGCCACGCATCGAGTCCAACGCTCTCACCGAGGCAATCGCCGCTGGTCAGGTATCGGCCATCGCCAACGGCCTGCCCGGCACGCTCACCATTCCGCCCAGCCGCGAATTTGAGGGCTTCTACATTGCCCTGATCCGAAAACGCAGTTAGCGCACGGATCCAAAACTCAACAAGCTATCTCCGTGCGCGTTTGCCCTGCTGGTCGCGATGCTGTTTAAGCATCGTGCGCTCCTTGCGTTCGGCCCTTTTGCCTTTAATGGCCGTAACCACAAAGTAGATGACCGCGGCGGCTACGATTGCGCCCACGCATAGGCCAATCGAGCCCAACATTGCCGAAAATTCCATACCGCGTCACCTCTCTTTTAAACGGGACTTTCAAGATAGCACCTCGATCCCCGCCACCACAGCTCCTCCACGTTCGCCGCCCTTCGGTCTAACGGAGGACGCGGCGGGGAAAAATCAACTCGTCAAACGATTTAGCATTCGCAATTCCGGCTGCATCGCGCCGGCCGTCATCACATAGAATCGAGCTTCCATGGATACCCTCAACGATCTAAATGAGCGCGTCGACGCCTTCGTCGGCACCAGCTCCTTCGACACGCCTGCCGCGGCAAACGACCAAGCTCCCATCGATGTGCCCGCCGAGGTTCACGAAGACATCGTCGCCTCGGTCGATTTCTCCGAGGTCGAGCTCGCAGACGAGTTCACCGAGCCCCAGGTAGCCGTGACCCCCAACGGACTGCTCCCCATGGAGCCGCTGCCCATCGACGGGCGCCTGCGCAAGGCGGCCCTTCGCATGCCTGACGAGATTGAGGAGGCCAGCGGCTTCACGCTCTTCGGCCGTCGTATCAAATCGCTCATCTACACCACCGACGTCGCGGTCATCCGCAACTCCAACGCCGATGCCGTCTTTGCCGTTTACCCCTTCACGCCGCAGCCCGCCATTACGCAGGCGCTGCTGACCGTCGCCGAGTGCCCGGTCTTCGTAGGCGTGGGCGGTGGCACCACCACCGGCAAGCGCTCCGTTCAGATGGCAGCCGTCTCCGAGATGCAGGGCGCGGCGGGCTGTGTGGTCAACTCCCCCGCCACCGCCGAGATGGTCGAGCACATCACCAACATCGCCGACATCCCCGTCATCGCCACGGTCGTACGTTGCGACGACGATGCTCACGCAAAGGTGCGCGCCGGCGCCAAGATTCTTAACATCGCCGCTGGCAAAAACACGCCGCAGGTCCTGCGTGAACTGCGCGAGCACTATCCCAACCTGCCGCTCATCGCGCCGGGCGGCAAGACGCCCGAGAGCATCCGCGAGACCATCGCCGCCGGCGCCAACGCCATCATCTGGACGCCGCCTTCGGCACAGCAGCTACAGACCGACATGATGCAGCGTTATCGCAAGATGAAGGAAGACGCCACGCCCGTTATCTCGCGCGACGATGTGCCCATTATCGACCAGGTCGCCGCCGCCGAAGTCAGCCAGGTCGAGAACATGAATCCCGACGTGCCGATTCCCGACGAGGTCATCGAGCGCGTCGCTTCGATCCACGAGCGCGTCGAGGAGCGTCGCGCCAACCGCGGGCTCAAGCCCTCACTGCACGGCTTTTTCTTCCGAGGAAAGAAACGCTAGCAAAACATCTTGGCCCGCCCCACAAACGTGAGGCGGGCCGTTTTCGTTTGAGCAATCATGCAGCGATGTGATGGGGCAAATTAATCCACGCGCTTGTCGCCCATAAAGAAGAGCGCCACCGTACCAGGTCCGGTATGCGAGCCAATCAGAGTACCGATGTTATTGATCTCAATCTTGCCTTTAAGCTGCGGAACCTGTTTCTCAATCAGCGCCGCAACTGCCTCGGCATCCTCGCGGCACGCCGAGTGCGACATGATGCACTTACCCGAATAATCCGCACCGTCCTGCACGTGTGCCATCATGGTCTGAGCCATCTCGGAAATCGCGCGCTTCTTAGTGCGAATCTTCTCACGTGGCGACAGCCCACCTTCGCAATCGACCGTCATAAGCGGGCAAATCTTAAGCGCCGTGCCGATGATCGCGCTCGCAGCCGAAATGCGACCGCCGCGCAGGTAGCTCGACAGATCGGTCGAGAAGAACCAGTGGTGCAGGTTGAGCTTGTGCTCCTCGATCCAGACAGCCGTCTCGTCGAGTGAAGCCCCGCTATCGCGCACGTCGGCGGCACATTCCGCCAGCAGGCCAAAGCCCGAAGACGCCGCCAGCGAATCGACGACGCGCACCTTGCCGCCCTGGGGATAGCGATCCGCGAGCATCTGCGCCGCAACGCAGGCCGATCCATACGTGCCCGAAATACCCGACGACAAGGTCAGGTGCAGCACGTCTTTACCCCCGGCAACGAACGGTTCCCAAAACTCCTCGTACTCACCCACGCTCACCTGAGACGTCTTGGGCATGGCGCCCGCGGATATCTGGGCAAAAAACTCGTCCGGCGTAACCGACTGATACAGATCGTCCGCATAGACAACATCGTCGATCTCGTAATGAAAACACACGACAGGGATATTGCGCGATTCAAAGAACTCCCGAGTTCGATCGGCGGCGGATTCACAGGTCAGGACAAAATCACTCATATGAGGCTCCTTACGTATAGTTATAAAAATTATCGCACAGCAAGCATAAATACGGTACAAATGTCCACTATTTACCAAATAGAGCCAAAGGTGGTGAACATCTTTACCGTCATCATCTCTATCGATCCCGGAGGCATACGTCTGTAAAAACGACCCTACGTCTCCACCCAACCGCCATATCTACCTCAACTAAATCGATTTACCAAACCGTTCGGCCAACAATTCGACCTCCCACCCCCAATCGAAACAAAAGCGGCGCATACTGATAAACGTTTGACGCTGTTTATCAGTTTTACCAACCCCATCGGAAGGTGTTTCATGGTCGCATTCGATCGCAATCCGCAAGACTTCAAGTATCTGCGCCTGCTGTCGAAACAATTTCCCACCGAGCAATCCGCGTTTACCGAGATCATCAATCTCTCGGCCATCCTCAACCTGCCCAAAGGCACCGAGCATTTTATGAGCGACGTGCATGGCGAGTACGAAGCCTTTATGCACATCCTCAACAACTGCTCGGGCGTCGTGCGCGAGCATGTCGACGAGATTTTTGGCGACACGCTTTCCTTTGACGAAAAGGGCGAGCTGTGCACGCTCATCTACTACCCGCACGAGAAGATCGAGCTGGTCCGCAGCCAGCGCGAGGACTCGCCCACCTGGTACAAGACGATGCTTGACCAACTCATTATGGTTGCCCGCTCGCTTTCGAGCCGTTATACGCGCTCCAAGGTTCGTAAGGCCATCCCACGCGATTACGCCTATATCATCGACGAGCTGCTGCACACGCACCCGGACGAGAACAACTATCGCGTGCGCTATCACGAGCGCATCGTGGAGTCCATCCTGGAGACCGCAAGCGCCGACGACTTTATCGAGTCGCTTGCCTCGCTCATCAAGCGCCTGGCCGTCGACCACCTGCACCTGGTGGGCGACATCTTCGACCGCGGTGGCGGCGCGGCCAAGATTATGGACCGCCTGCTCACCTACCATTCGCTCGACATCCAGTGGGGCAACCACGACCTGCTGTGGATGGGCGCTGCGGCCGGTGAGCCCGCCTGCATCGCCACGGTGCTGCGCAACAACCTACGCTACGACAACTACGAGATCCTGGAGAACGACTACGGCATCTCGCTGCGTGAGCTTGTCGCCTTTGCCGATGCCACCTACACCGCCGGTGAGTCCATCACCCCGCTGGTCAAGGCCATCAACGTGCTGCTCTTTAAGCTCGAGGGTCAGATTATCCAGCGCCACCCCGAGTTCGACATGACCGACCGCCTGTTACTCGACAAGATCGACCACGACACCGGCACGGTCACGCTCGCCGACGGCAGCGTGTGGCCGCTCACGACCAACGACTTCCCCACCGTCGACCCGACGGACCCCTATACGCTCACGCCCGAGGAGCAGCACATCATCGACAAGCTCGTGTCCGAGTTTGTCACCGCCGATCACCTGCATCGCCATATCGATTTCCTCTATTCCCACGGCTCGATGTACAAGGTCACCAACGGCAACCTGCTGTTCCATGGCTGCGTGCCACTCAACGAAGACGGCACCTTTAGCAGCATGAAATGCCTGGGCACCTGGCACGCTGGCCGCGATTATCTCGATTTTTGC
>URVD01000143.1 GCA_900551195.1 uncultured Collinsella sp. | reverse complement strand
CTTGAAAGTGCCGAAAATCGCCTAAAAAACGTGTTGTCACGCGCTGCCGGCATGGTTTACCAACGGTATGTCCGTTGCCGCTTCGATGATTCCTGCATTGGGTCTGGCCCTGCTTCTTAAGTCCCTGTACACCAAGGAGGAGTTCCCTTGGTTCTTCATCGGCTTTGGTCTCATGGCATTCCTCTCCTACAACAATGTGACAGGCGCCACGCTCGATAACGGCGCCATCACCTTGGCGAGCTCCAGCTCCAACGTCCTGTCCCTGGTCGAAATCGCCGTGTTTGGCTTTGCTATCGCTGCCATCGTGATCTTCAACGACCTGAAAAAGGCAAAGGAAAAGCCCGCGGCGGTTGCCCAGGCCTCCTCTGACGACGAAAGCGAGGACTTCTTCAATGACTAGTGCGGTTACGACCGGCGCCACACCGGTACTTGATGAGAAGACCAAGAAGAAGAGCATCGTTCGCATCTTCTTCCGCAACATGTGGCTTCTGTTCTGCAATTCCTACACCAAGCTCGAGGGCACCACGTTCGGTTGGATCATGATGCCGTTCCTCGAGGATATCTATGGCAAAGACACCGATGAGTTCTATGCTTCGATGAAGCGCCACTCGAACTTCTTCAACACGACGCCTGCCATGAACCCCTTCATCCTCTCGATCGTTGTCTCGATGGAGTACGAGCGCAAGGCGGCACTCGATGCCGGCAAGCCTTTCGATGACAACTCGATCGAGGCCATGAAGGTCGCTCTCATGGGCCCGCTTGCTGGTATCGGCGACTCGATCATGGTCGGTGTCCTCCGCATCCTCGTGACCGGTATCGCTCTCGGTTTCTCCCAGCAGGGTCTTTGGCTTGGCCCCGTGATCTACGCTGTCCTGTACAACGCCGTTAACCTGCTGATTCAGTGGACCATGGCTAACATGGGCATGAAGCTCGGCTCCGGCTATGTTGCCGAGGCGCTTGAGAGCGGCATGATCTCGTCTTTCACGAGGGGTCTGACGATCCTCGGCATGATGATGGTCGGCGCCATGGCGGCCTCCTTCGTGGGCTTCTCGACCACGCTCGTCCTGGACATGGGCAACGGCGTCAGCTTTGATCTTCAAGGCACGCTCGACTCGATCATGCCCCGTTTGCTTCCGCTGGGACTCACGCTCGGCTGCTTCGCTTACCTGCGCAAGCACAATCGCCCCATGCTCGTGATGCTTCTCATCTTCGTGGCGGCAATCGCGCTGACGGCTCTGGGTGTCTGCGGCGGCTAGTCAAGACGTATCGTTCGGGGCGTTCGGGCGTATAGCCTGGGCGCCCCCATTTGTTTGTATTCAGCGGCTTAAATCGAGGTGATCTCGCATGGGCGGTTTCAACATACTTATCGCTGTCGCGTTTGTTGCAATTGCGGCGGGCGTATGCTGGTTTGTGATGCTCAAGGCTCGAGAGCGTCGATACAACAAGCTTAATCAGCTTGTGCAGCAGGGCGACAGGGAGATGTTTTTCAAAGAGCTTGAATCTCCTTCAGCTAAGGCGGTTCTTTCGCTGTATGCACGCGAGTACCTGAGGCTCCAGATGTTGGCGAAGATCGGATCGGATAAGGATGTGCGACAGCAAACGAACATCCTACTCCAGATGCAGCTCAAGCTTTCGCAGCGTCAGCAGGTACTGACCGCATGTTTCGAGATTCTTGCAAGGCGCGGCGACGTTAAGCACTGTAAACGGGTTCTCAAGGAGATTGAGGCCTCGCTGCCCGAGGCATCGTCTGCACCATACCGTCTGTATTTTGACACGGCTCTTGAGCGCAAGGGAATTCATCAGGCAGAGCTTGAAGAAAAGCTCGCTGGGTTCAAGAACAGCCGGGCACATAGGACGCGCGGTTATTTGGAGTACTTGCTGTCGATTGCATACAGGGCAAATGGGAACACCGCCCGTGCCCGTGAGCTGATGAGCTTTGCCGCTGCTGATTATGGTGTTCAAGAGGATGAGCTGGAAAGGAGCGTTGACATTGCCCTCTACGTTTGATTTGAAGGCAGATGATGCTGCTTGGGCCGAGCGCGCACTTGCGGCATTGCTGGACAGGTTTAAGGCCGAGCGCGAGCGAGTCGGCAACGCGATTCCCTATATCGCCGAGAACGGGCGCTATGCTAAGGACATGTCGGCAGATCCTGAGGACTTGATTTGGTGGACTAACGGATTTTGGCCTGGAATCCTTTGGCAATGTTATGGCGCCACGGGGGACGGATCATTCGCACAGACAGCCGTTGCGGTAGAGAAGAAGCTCGATGGGGCGTTCGACCGCTATACCGGGCTTCATCACGATGTCGGCTTTATGTGGCTGCTTTCGGCCGTTGCCGACTATCGTTTGACGGGAAGCGAACGCTCGCGTGCGCGCGGCCTCCATGCGGCCGATCTGCTGGCGGGTCGCTACAATCCGCGCGGTAAGTTCATTCGCTCATGGAATCGCGACCGTGCGGGTTGGGTTATCGTCGATTCGATGATGAACATTCCTCTCCTGTATTGGGCAAGTGATACTATCGGCGATCCGCGCTATGCCTATATTGCTCAAGATCATGCCGACACCGTTATGAACAACACCGTTCGCGGCGATGGATCCTGCAACCATATCATTATTTTGGATCCCGCAACGGGAGAGTTGTTGGATACGCCCAAGGGCCAGGGCTATGCTCCCGGATCATCGTGGAGCCGCGGCCAGAGTTGGGCGATTTACGGCTTTGCGTTGAGTTATCGCCATACGGGCGAGAAGCGCTATCTGGATACGGCCAAACGCGTCGCGAACTACTTCACCAGCCAGGTTGCCATGACGGGCGACGTTGCTCTGCTGGATTTTCGCCAGCCTAGCGAGCCGGTGTATTGGGATGCGTTGGCAGGATGTATCGCTGCGTGCGGCATCCTTGAGATTGCACGTGCATGCGAAGGTCCTGAGCGCGAGGAGTGGCTGACGTGGGCGATGCGCCTGCTGCGTGCAACGGACGAGCGCTTCTGCGACTGGGACATCGAGCATGACGGTGTCGTGACTATGTGTTCCGGCGCCTATTGGTCCGAAAAGGATCGCCATGTCCCCATGGTGTATGCAGACTACTATTTCTTAGAAGCGGTGCTGCGCCTTTTGGGTCGCGACACCCTGCTCTGGTAGCGCTGCGGCTGTTGTCGGTAGATTCGGTTTTGGAGATTCAACGATGAAACTCGCCCTCATTCAGGAGAAACAAAACGCGCTGTACGAGTTTCATTCGGACGGCATTGCATATACGCGCGATACGGCATTGCGTTTTCAGGACGAGATGATCTTTCAGAACCTTGAGCTGCTGCGCCAGGCGGCGTGCATGGGTGCCGACATCGCCGTAACGAGCGAGGCGATTAATTACCCCGGAGTTCCGCGCTTGATTCCGGGGCTGGAGCCCGCCGAGCTTGTGTCGGCTCGACAAAACTTCTTGTTGTCAGAGGTGGCCGCGCTTGCACGTGCATCGCATATGGCCATCGTGCTTGGAATGTTTCGCCTTGAAGACGACAACAACCTCTACAACGAAGCGGTCGTATTTGAGCGTGATGGGACACAGGCATTTTCGTACCGCAAAAATTTTCTTGCGGGAGACGAAAAGGAATATCTGACCCCGGGAGAGGGCTTTCCCCTGTGGGAAACACCGTACGGAAAGATCGGCATCGGCATTTGCTGGGATATGCAGTTTCCCGAAACGGCGCGTTTTTACGCCCGGCAAGGCGCCGATCTTGTTTTGTGCCCCACATGGGGATGGGAAACGCCGTATGCGGCGGCACGAGCGTACGAAAACGGAATATATGTGGCCTCTGCCATGGCGGTGCCCTCGTACAAAGATATCGGCGGCTTGCGCGCCCCGAGTCAGTTTATTGCCCCGTCTGGTGCGATATTGGCGGAGGGAAATCGGTCGACGCCCCAGGTAGTCATGGTCGATGTCGACGATATACGCGATTGCGCGCCGTATCGAACGTTGCGCATCGGTGACCTGAGGGCGTGGGAAGCTCGTTCCACCCCATTGTAACTGGCCCCTTGCGGTTACGTTAGGAAAACTATGCAGATTCAGAATCCTATCCTGCGCGGTTGGCATCCCGACCCTTGCTTCTGCGCGGCTCGCGGTAAGTACTATCTGGCCACCTCGACGTTTCAGTGGCTGCCAGGGGTTTCGCTCTACGAGAGCGATGACCTGATGAACTGGAAAAGCCTGGGAGGGGCGCTCTCGGGGCTTGATTTGCGTGGGATTCCGAATTCTGCGGGCGTGTGGGCGCCCGATCTGACCTATGACGAGGAATCTGGTCTCTTTTGGCTCGTATACACCATCGCTAAGCATATCGACGGCATCTTTAAGGATGTCCAGAACTTTGTGGTGACGGCCTCCGATATCGAGGGCCCCTGGTCCGAGCCTCGCTTTATCAACGCGAGCGGCTTTGATCCGGGGATCTTCCACGAGGGCGGTCGCCATTATGTGCTCAATCCCCAATGGGACCCGCGTCCTTTGCCGACGCATCATCGCTTTAACGGCCTGGTTATGCAGGAGTTTTCGCTTGAGCATGGTCTTGTGGGCCCGGCTCGCAAGGTGCTTGGCAACGAGGGCGCCGTCAACTGGCTGCGTGAAGGTCCGCATATCCTTAAACACGACGGTTGGTACTATATAGCCTGCGCCGAGGGCGGCACCGGGCGCAGGCATCGCATTCGCATGGCGCGCTCGCGCGAACTCTGGGGGCCGTATGAGGTCGCACCCGAGCCCCTGGTGTGCTCATGGCTCGCGCAGACGCCGCTGCGTAATAAATTCAAGTACCAAGCCACTGCCGGCAACGATATACTCATCTGGAGCCAGACG
>URVD01000142.1 GCA_900551195.1 uncultured Collinsella sp. | reverse complement strand
GGCAGAGGATGCCCGCGAGCATGCCGAGCCGCGCCGTGAGGAAGAGCCCTGCGGGGATCATCCACGCCGCGGTCACCGTGTTGGCGAGCGCGCAGAGGAGCATCGTGAGCGTGCCCGCGGCCGTGAGACCCTGCGAGGAGAACGCCGATCCCGCGAGGTAGATGCCGAAGACCACGAGGTTCGAGAGCGTGCAAAGAGCGAGGCACCAGAGCGCCTTGGCCCACCAGGCTCGCCCGAGCGGGAAGCCCAGGCCCAGAAGCCCCCGCATCCGCGTGCGAGCGTCCGCCCGCGCGACGCACGCCACCACAAGCGAGAGAGACACGGGCAGGAAGAGCGCGTACCAGTAGTTCCACGCGCTAAAGATCTGCACGCCCCGGTAGGGCATCGCGCCGAGCAGCGGCATCGGCAGCGCCATGAGCACGGCCAGGCTAACCGGTGCCGCGTGGCGCGACTTCAGGGCCTCGGCGCGCAGGGCCGCGAGCAGGCCGCCTTTCTCACCCGTCATGCCGCCACCTCCCCGCGCGCTCGTCGCCCTTCCCGGCAGAAGCTCATGAAGAGTTCCTCGAGGTCCTGCCCGGGACGAAGCGCATCCTCGTAGGCAAGGCGCCCCCCGCAGATGATGCCGATGGTGTCCGCCATCTGCTGCACCTCGGAGAGGATGTGGCTCGAGACGATCACCGTCGTACCCGCCGCCGCGAAGCCGCGGATCTGGTCGCGCAGCTCCTCGATGCCGATGGGGTCGAGGCCGTTGGTGGGCTCGTCGAGCACGAGCAGGCGTGGCCGGGCGATCAGCGCCAACGCGAGCCCCAGGCGCTGCCGCATCCCCATCGAGAAGCGCCCGGCGCGCTTCTTCCCGGTGTCCGCGAGGTCCACGGCGGCGAGCACCTCATCTATGCGGCTCTCGGGAAGGCCCAGCAGCGTGGTGCGCACGCGCAGGTTCTCGCGCGCGGTGAGGTTGGGGTAGAGCGGCGCCTCCTCGATGAGGCTGCCGATTGCGTAGAGGTCCTCGCGGCGCCAGGCGTGCCCGGCAAAGAGGATCTCCCCGGCCGTCGGCCGCAGCATCCCGCAGATCATCTTGAGCGTTGTCGACTTGCCGGCGCCGTTGGGGCCGAGCAGCCCGTACACCTCGCCCTCGCGGATATGAAGGCTCACGTCGGCCACGGCGTCCTGCGCCTGGTCGCCGCGGCCGAAGCGCTTGGTGAGCCCACGCGTCTCGAGCATGTAACCCATGGGTTTATCCTTTCTCTTCCGGGAGCGCGGGCCGAGTCACCGTGCCCGCGCGCCTTACCTTTCGGGTTCACCATCCATGGTGGGGCGCGTTTCTAACGAAGCCATAACGGCCGTTGGGTTCTTTTGGCGCCAACCCTTCTCGACCCGCACATCATGATTAATTTGCTTAAGGCAACAACTTTCCCGATCGATGTAATCACCGAATCAAAACGTGTACATCACCCTCCAAAACCGACATTTTTCGGCATGTTTGGAGGCTGATGTACACGAATGTGAAATCCACCGCCGCCCAAAAGCGCCTTCCTCATGTCTGGACTCTCTATGCTTACGCTGGATAGACATCGCCGGAACGGGTATAGTAGCGAAAGTTTTGTCGTTAACCAGCGGGGGAGTCCTGTGGGCATCAAAAAGAAGATCAAAAAGGAGCTTATCGGCACTTCCGATTACCCGTCGAATAAGATCTTTACGATCTCCAATTTCATCACCTTTACGCGCTTGATCCTCACTCTGGTATTTCTGTACCTGTTTGTGACGGATAACAACCGCGTCATCGCCATCGTTATCTACGCCGTTGCCGCCTCTACCGACTGGATGGACGGTCAGATCGCCCGCATGACCAAGACGGTCTCGTGGCTCGGCAAGGTCATGGACCCCATCTGCGACCGTGCGCTGCTGTTCACCGGCGTACTTGGGCTGGTGGTCCGCGGAGAGCTGCCCATCTGGGTCTGCGTGCTCATTATTGGCCGCGACATCTATCTGGGCATCGGCACGCTTATCGTTCGTCATTATCACCGTCGCCCCATCGATGTCGTCTTTCCCGGAAAGATTGCCACTGCACTGCTCATGACCGGCTTCTCGCTCATGCTGCTCGGGTTCCCCGTTATTGACGGCCTGCATCTTTTACCTTCAACCCTTACGGCCTTCCCGGGCCTCAACGGAAGCTCGGTGCCCCTCGGCATCTTCTTTGTGTACGGCGGCGTGATCTTCTCCATGCTCACGGCTGTCATCTATTCCATTAAGGGCGGAGTGGCCATTAAACAGGCTCTCGCGCATCCCGAGGACGAGGACATCGACTTTCTGAACCCTGAAATCGAAGACTGATTCGTTGGGGTATGATTACGTACGGTTCATTATTTGCGGCACGTCCGCGATAAGTTAGGGGTTGTCATGGACAACATGGTTAACAATATGCCTCAGAATGATAAGACTGCTGACGCTACCTGCGTATTCCGCGTGCCTTCAAGCGACGTCACCGTTCCCGACCTCATGGCCAACGTGCGCATCACCGCCCCCGTTCTGTCCATCGTCAAGGGTCCGCAGACTGGTGCCGCCTTTGAGCTCGAGGACGACGTGACCACCATCGGCCGCGATCCTGCGAACGGCATCTTCCTCAATGACATGACCGTATCGCGCAGCCACGCGCGCATTATCCGCGAGGGCCTCGGCGCTCGCATCGAGGACTTGGGCTCGCTCAATGGCACCTGGGTCGACGGTGCCATCGTCAATGCAGCCCCGCTGCACGACGGTTCTTCCGTCCAGATCGGTACGTTTACGCTCATCTACCACGAGAGCACGCCGGAGCGCATCGAAACCGGTGAGTAGGGCATGGCCGAACGCAACTATCTGAGTATCGGCCAAGTCGTCAACCTACTTCGAGGCGCATACCCCGATCTTTCGAACTCAAAAATTAGATTTCTAGAAGATGAGGGGCTCATTACCCCTCATCGTACGCCTAAGGGATACCGTCAATACTCTAAGGAGGACGTTGATCGCCTGGAGGTCATCCTGCATTTGCAGAAGACCCGCTACATGCCGCTCAACGTGATTAAGCAGCGCTTGGAAAACGCCACGGACCTGTCAACGCTCGCTTACGAGGTGGGCTTGCTGTCCGATGTTCCGCTCAAGACGGAGCCCAAGGAGACTAAGCAAAAGCTGCATCCCATTGAGACCATTCCCGATATGCTGGGCGTCGAGATTTCGTTTATCCGCTCGCTCGCCGAGAACGACCTCATTCGCATCATCAAGAGTCCGCAGAATCGTGAGCTCGTCGATGGTCGCGATTTTCCAATCATCCGCTACTGCTCCGAGCTGTCACGCTTCCATATCGAGCCCCGCAACCTGCGTCAGTACGTGTCTTCCGCCAACCGCGAGTCCTCGATGTTTGAGCAGGTGCTCGTGAGCATGCTCGGCATGGACACCTCCGATGACGAGCGCGACGCCAAGCTCGAGCGTGCGTTTAAGAAGCTTCACGACCTGACGGAAGGCGTGCACACCGCGTTGCTCAAAAACCGCGTTTTTGAGTCGCTCAACGCCGTGGTCGAGGATGCCGATATCGATGCACTCGATGAGGAAATCGCTCGCTCCGAGTCCACCAAGGCCAAAAACGAAGAAACTGCCGCGCCGGCTTCACACGAGGATTCTCTCGTAAAGCCGCTCAAGGTTGTCGCCCCTTCGCAATCCGACACTGTCACCGCGGGCAAATAACAGCTACCGCTTATCCGGCAACCCATTGAAAGGTCATGCAATGTACGACTTCGAATCTCAAATCGTCGACATCCCCGACTATCCCGAGCCCGGAGTCATCTTTAAAGACATCACGCCGCTCTTTGACAACCCCGAGGCGCTCAAAGCCATGACCGATGCCCTCGCCGAGCACTTTGCCGGCATGGGAATCACCAAGGTCGTGGGTCCCGAGGCCCGTGGCTTTATGGTTGGCGTACCGGTGGCTGTAGCCCTTGGCGCCGGCTTTGTTCCTGCACGTAAACCGGGCAAGCTGCCGCGCGAGACCGTAAGCCAGAGCTACGAACTCGAGTACGGAACGGATTCCATTGAAATCCATGCCGACGCTATCAGCTCTAAAGATACCGTGTTGATTCTGGACGACTTGGTCGCGACGGGCGGAACCGTCGAGGCAACAGGTAAACTGGTGCGAGATATGGGCGCAAAGCTTGTCGGTTACGGTTGTATCCTTGAGCTTGCGTTTCTCAACCCGCGCGAGAAGCTCACGCCGTCTGATGATGATGTGGAGCTCTTTAGCCTGGTGACGGTGGACTAGCCGTTACCCTTAGTTACTGGAAAGGAAGCTACATGCGCACAGCAAACACGCACAAAAACATGGCACGCTGCGCTGCTACGGCAACCCTCGCTTGTGTTTTGGGCTTGGGCCTTGCGGCTCCTGCCTACGCCGATACCGCATCCGACCTTGCCGCTGCTCGTACCAAGCTCGAGCAGATCGGCACGCAAACCCAGCAAATTCATGAAGAACTCTCCGCACAGACGCAGGAGCTTGATCAGACTGCAGGCGAGATCACGCAAAAGCAGCAGGAGATCGCCGATGGTCAGGCCAAGCTCTCGACCTATGTCGCCGGCGAGTACAAAACCGGCGGTCTGAGCCTGCTTCAGGTTCTGACCGGCGTCGATGACCTGGGCGACATGCTCAACCGTCTCTTCTACTACGGCAAGGTGTCCGACAAGCAGGCCCAGACCATTCAGGAGGTCAAGGACCTTAAGCAGCAGCTCACCGATAAGCAGACCGAGCAGGAGAAGAACGTCGCTGCGACGCAGAAGAAGGTCGACGAGCTCAATGCCCAGCAGGCTGAGGCCCAGAGTGTCGTGAGCTCCCTGGA
>URVD01000141.1 GCA_900551195.1 uncultured Collinsella sp. | reverse complement strand
GGAGGGGTTTCCTAAGGGCACATCCCGCAGCCGCAACGCGGCGAGGACGTGCCCGTGGAAACCCCGCAGGCCCCGCGGCCGGTGGGAGCAACGCTACTTCACGACCAAGATGTCGCAGTCCGTATTGCGCAGCAGGAACGTCGAAATCGAACCCAGCAGCGCATACTTGATCGAGGACAGGCCGCGGGCGCCGCAGAGCACCAGGTCGGGCTTAACCACGTCGAGCATCTCGTCCTTAAGCGTCTCGCGAATGCGGCCGGCGCGAATCATGACCTCGACCTCGGGGATGTCGGGATTGGCCTTAGCCTCTTCGAGCTGCTTGGCGATGGAGTTCTTAAACGCCTCCTCTAGGCCGTTGACCAGATCGACCGGATAGGAACCGGCGCTCTCGAGTGCCGTGGAATCGATAACGTGGCCGATGATTAGCTTGGCGCCGTTGTTCGCGGCGACCTTGATGGCGCGTGCGAGCACAAAATCCTGCTGCTCAGTACCGTCGAGTGAAACAAATACCTTGGTGTAGCCCTCGTTCATGGTTTCCTCCTTGGTCTATCGCACGGGCGCGGGGCTCGTGCGTCGGGCGGGCGCGGGCGCGTTGGCCGCCGGACACTTTATCTTGTTGCAGTTATACCCAAGGATTTCGGTTTGACCGCTCGCAATTCTGTGAACGGACGAGTTTTTTGGTAAGGGTAGGCGCAGGCGCGCCCGAACGGTTGATAATGGGACATCGCCCGCACCGTCCGCAGAACAATATCGGCGGGTGTCTAACGAGGGGGTCCCTTTGGATATCATCGAGCTTCTAAAATCTGCCTTCATGGGCCTGGTCGAGGGCATCACCGAATGGCTGCCCGTTTCGTCGACCGGTCACATGATCTTGGTGGACGAGTTCGTCAAGATGAACGTGAGCGAGACGTTCTGGAATATGTTCCTGGTTGTGATTCAGCTCGGCGCCATTCTGGCCGTCTGTGTGCTGTTCTTCCATGAGCTCAACCCGTTCTCGCCCAGCAAGGGTAAGGAGGGCCGTCGCGACACCTGGGTGCTGTGGGGCAAGATTGTGCTCGGCTGCATTCCCGCCGCGGCGATCGGCCTGCCGCTCAACGACTGGATGGAGGAGCATTTCTACAATGCTCCCGTCGTGGCGCTGGCGCTCATTGTGTACGGCGTGCTGTTTATCGTGATCGAGAACTGGCGCGCGAACAAGCGCGAGGAAATGGCCGTTGCCGGTTCGTTTGGTTCGCGTGCTGTGGTGTCGGGTGGACGTCCCGCCGGTGCGCACTTTGCGGCGCCCGCCGCGGCTACCGCTGAGGATGAGGGCGATGACGAGGATCTGGACTTTGGTTCCATCACCACGCTCGAGGACCTGAGTTGGAAGACCGCACTGGGCATCGGATGCTTCCAGGTGCTCTCGCTGATTCCGGGCACGTCGCGCTCCGGTTCCACCATCATCGGCGGCCTGCTTTTGGGCTGCACGCGTTCGGTGGCGTCCAAGTTTACGTTCTTCCTGGCCATCCCTGTCATGTTTGGCGCGAGTGCGCTCAAGCTGGTCAAGTATTTCATCAAGGGCGGTACGTTCGGTGCCAACGAGGTCGCCATCCTGGGCGTGGGCTGCGTTGTGGCCTTTGTGGTTTCGCTCATCGCCATCAAGTGGCTCATGGGCTTCGTCCGCCGTCACGACTTCAAGTGCTTCGGCGTCTACCGCATCATTCTGGGCATCGTGGTGCTTGCGTACTTCTTCGTCTTGGAGCCTATGCTCGGCCTGTAACTTGGTTGACGCTGCGCGGCGGCCAGAACGACAACTTGTCATTCAAAGAGGGTGGCATGACCAAAAGGTCTATGCTGCCCTCTTTTTTGGGCGATGGGGTGGGTCCGATGGTGGCGCACGGAGTCGTGGTGTGATTTGCGTCGGTGTCCGCGCGGCTCGGTATACTGGTACGGCTCAAACTATGGCGCCGCCCGCAGGCGCGCCGTCCGTCAGATGAGGAGTCGCCCATGACCCAGCCCCTGCCCTGGGAAAAGAACGCCACGGTACCCGTTCCGCCCGCGCCGGAACCCGTGCCGTTCGATGCATACACCGCCCCCGCTGCGCCGGAGCCCGAGCTCGTTCCGCTCGACATCTACGACGCTCCCGTGCCGTCGCCCAAGCCCGCCAAGCCGCTCGTCGACATCGACAGCCTTAATCCCGCCCAGCGCGAGGCCGTCCTGACCACCGAGGGCCCGTTGCTGGTGCTCGCCGGCGCCGGCTCGGGCAAGACCCGCGTCTTGACCTTCCGCATCGCACATATGCTCGGCGATCTGGGCGTTAAGCCTTGGCAGGTTCTTGCCATCACGTTTACCAACAAGGCCGCGGCAGAGATGCGCGAGCGTCTGGCAGCGCTCATCCCCAGCGGCACCCGCGGTATGTGGGTGTGCACCTTCCATGCCATGTGCGTGCGCATGCTGCGCGAGGACGCCGACCTGCTGGGCTACACCGGCCAGTTCACCATCTACGATGACGATGACTCAAAGCGCATGGTGCGTGACATTATGCAGGCGCTCGGCATCGAGCAAAAGCAGTTCCCCATCAACATGATCCGCAGCAAGATCAGCTCGGCCAAAAACGCCATGATCGGCCCCGAGGACATGCTCAAGAGCGCCGATAGCCCCAACGACAAAAAGGCCGCGCAGGTCTACCTAGAGCTGGAGCGCCGCCTGCGCGCCGCCAATGCGATGGACTTCGACGACCTGCTCGTGCGCGCGCTCGAGCTGCTGCGCACCCGTCCCGAGGTGCTCGATAAGTACCAAGAGCGCTTCCGCTACATTAGCGTCGACGAGTATCAGGACACCAACCACGTCCAGTACGAGATCGCCAACCTGCTGGCCGCCAAGTACCAAAACCTCATGGTCGTAGGCGACGATGACCAGTCCATTTATAGCTGGCGTGGCGCCGACATCACCAACATCTTGGACTTTGAGAAGGACTTTAAAAACTGCAAGACCGTCAAGCTGGAGCAGAACTATCGTTCCACGGGTCACATCCTGAGCGCCGCCAACGCCGTGGTGCGCCACAACTCGCAGCGCAAGGACAAGCGCCTGTTTACGGCCGAGGGCGATGGCGAGAAGATCCAGGCCTTCCAGGCGAGCGATGAGCGCGACGAGGGCCGCTGGATTGCCGGTGAGATCGAGAAGCTGCACTCCAAGGGCACGAGCTACGACGACATCGCCGTGTTCTACCGTACCAACGCCCAGTCGCGTATTCTCGAAGATATGTTCCTGCGCGCGGGCGTGCCCTACAAGATTGTGGGCGGCACGCGATTCTTCGACCGTGCCGAGATCCGCGACGTCATGGCCTACCTCAAGATGATCGTGAACCCGGCCGACGAGATGAGCGTCAAGCGCGTCATCAACACACCTCGCCGTGGTATCGGCTCCACCTCGATCCAAAAGATCGAGCAGCTGGCGCGCGACAACCGCTGCTCGTTCTTCCAGGCCTGCGAGATCGCGTGCGCCGAGACCGGTATGTTTAGCGCCAAGGTGCGCAATGGCCTGTCGAGCTTTGTGTCGCTGGTGCGCGAGGGTCGCCGCATGGACGGCGAGCTCAAGGACGTTGTCGAGATGATTGTCGATAAGACGGGCCTACTGCAGGCTTTCCGCGCCGAGGGCACCATGGAGTCCGAGAGCCGCGCCGAGAACATCCAGGAATTCCTGGGCGTCGCCGCCGAATTTGAGGAGACGCACGAGGATATCGAAGGTACGCTCGAGAGCTTGGAAGAGCTGCGCGCTGCCGGTGTTGCCGATGTGCCTGCTAGCGCCGAGCCCGAGCCTGTCGTGGTGAGCGCGCCTGCGCCCGAACCGGGGCCATCTGCCCCGGTATCCTCGTTTGAGGCGCTCGTTGGCGCGCGTGACGCCGCGGGCTCCAATCCGCTCGATAGCTTGGCCGCTCCGGCGCTGTCTCCGCAGGATGCCCTGGCCGCCGCCATCGCGGGCAACGCGTATGCCGCGCCGACGGAGATGCCGGCGGGTGCCGTGCATGCCGACGAGATCGAGCGCACCTACGGTCCGCTCACCTGTAAGGCGCTGCCGGCGCTCATGGAGTGGCTGGCCCTGCGCTCCGACTTGGATTCCCTGGCCGGCGAGACGCATGCCATTACCATGATGACCATCCACTCCGCCAAGGGCCTGGAGTTCCCGGCGGTGTTCGTGGCCGGCATGGAGGAGGGTATCTTCCCGCACGTGCACGACTTTGGCGGTAGTGACGATCCGGGCAAGCTCGAGGAGGAGCGTCGCTTGGCCTACGTCGCCATCACGCGTGCTCGCAAGCGCCTGTTCCTGACCTATGCGGCCACGCGTCGCACCTACGGCTCGACCTCTGCCAACCCGCGCTCGCGCTTCCTCAACGAGATTCCGTTTGAGGATATCGAGTTTAGCGGCATCGGTTCTGCCGGTTTTGAGGGCACGGGCTGGGAGAAGCGCGGCGACCGTCACGGCACCTTTGGCTCGGGCATGGGCTCGGATATGTATGGCGGCAAGGTGTTCGGTTCGCATACGCGCTCGACCGGCGGCTCCGGATCGCGCGGCGGATCGAGCTTCGACGATTTCTTTGGTGGCAGCACCTATGGCACCGAGCGCCATCGCGGGGTTTCGCCCGACGCCGGCCGTGTTGCCTCGACCTTTGGTTCGGGTGCGCCGCGAGCCAAAAAGCCGTCGTCCAAGGTGTCCCCGACGGTGGAGCGCAAGGTCGATCGCGCCAGCGCGTCGCAGGACTTTGCCGCGGGCGATACCGTGAGCCACAAGACCTTTGGCACCGGTACCGTGATCTCGGTCGCCGGAGACATGATCGAGGTGCAGTTCGAAAAGACCGGCCAGACCAAAAAGCTCATGAAGGGCTTTGCACCGATCGTTAAGCTGAATGCCTAACTGCGAGGTTGACCGGGCGCGCCGGGGGCTTTGGT
>URVD01000140.1 GCA_900551195.1 uncultured Collinsella sp. | reverse complement strand
AAGCGGCTCTCAAGTTAAGGCCAAAGCAGACCGCCTTATGCCAAGAACTCCTTGGTGGTCGCCACGATGTTGGCGGCGTCCAGGCCGTACTTGTGCAGGAGCTCGGCACCCGGGCCGGACTCGCCGAAGGTGTCGTTGACGCCAATCTTCTTGAGCGGCGTCGGGCACTGCTCACACAGGACGTCGGCAACGGCGCTGCCCAGGCCACCGATCACAGAGTGCTCCTCGACGGTCACGACGTGGCCGGTCTTGGTGGCGCTCTTGACGATCAGGTCGGCATCGATGGGCTTGATGGTGTGCATGTTGATGACCTCGGCGTCGATGCCCTCGGCAGCGAGCTGCTCGGCGGCCTCGAGAGCCTCGCCGACCATCAGGCCGCAGGCGATGATGGTCACATCGGCGCCCTCGCGCATGATAATGCCCTTACCCAACTCGAACTTATAGGTCTCGGGGTCGTTGATAACCGGCGAGGCCAAACGGGCAAAGCGCATGTACACCGGACCGTCGCACTCGTAGGCGGCGCGCGTCACGGCACGGGCCTCGACGTCGTCGGCAGGAACGATCACAGTCATGCCGGGGATGACGCGCATCAGGGCGATATCCTCGCAGCACTGGTGCGTGGCACCATCCTCGCCCACCGAGATACCGGCGTGCGTGGCACCGATCTTAACGTTGAGGTGCGGGTAGCCGATGGAGTTACGAACCTGCTCAAAGGCGCGACCGGCAGCGAACATGGCAAAGGTACTCGCGAAGGCAACACGACCGGTGGTCGCGATACCGGCGGCGACGCCCATCAGGTTGCTCTCGGCAATGCCCACATCGAAGAAGCGGTCGGGGCAGGCCGCCTTGAACTTACCGGTCTGCGTGGCGGCGGCCAGATCGGCGTCGAGGACCACAAAGTCATCGTGCTCGTTGGCGAGCTCGACGAGGGCCTCGCCGTAGCTTACGCGCGTGGCGATTTTCTTGACGTCTGCCATCCTAGAGCTCCTCTCCGGCGGCCGTGAGCTCTGCCATGGCCTGCTCAAACTGTTCATCATTGGGGGCCTTGCCGTGCCAACCAACCTGGTTCTCCATAAAGGACACGCCCTTGCCCTTCAGGGTCTCGGCGATAATGGCGGTCGGCTGGCCCTTGGTAGCGCGAGCCTCGGCAAAGGCGGCGCGGATCTGATCGAAATCGTTGCCGTCGGCAAGCTCCACCACGTGGAACTTAAAGGCGCGGAACTTGTCGGCGAGCGGCATGGGGTCGTTGACCTCCTCGACGGGACCGTCGATCTGCAGGCCGTTGTGGTCGACGATCACACAGAGGTTGTCGAGCTGCTGGTTGCCGGCAAACATGGCGGCCTCCCAGACCTGGCCCTCCTCGCTCTCGCCATCGCCCAGCAGGGCGTACGTGCGATAAGTATCGCCCCAGTGCTTGGCGGCAACGGCCATGCCCACGGCGGCGGAGACGCCCTGGCCGAGCGAACCGGTGGACATGTCAACGCCCGGAGTGTCGTTCATGTTGGGATGGCCCTGCAGGTGGCTGCCGATGTGGCGCAGCGTCTCAAGATCCTCCTTGGGGAAGAACCCACGCTCGGCGAGCACAGCGTACAGACCAGGTGCACAGTGGCCCTTGGAAAGCACAAAGCGATCGCGGTCGGCCTTGCGGGGATCGGCCGGGTCGACGTTCATTTCCTCAAAGTACAGATAGGTCATGATGTCGGCAGCGCCGAGCGAACCGCCCGGATGGCCGGACTTGGCAGCGTGCACGCCGGTGACGATGCCCTTCCTTACCTCGTTGGCAACCTTTTTGAGCTCTTCGTCGCTCATTGTGCCTTCCTTTCATCCTCATTAGACAAAATGCGCACGGCACCGAAGGTAATCCCAACACAGCCGTAATGCACGTACGTCATTCATTATGCTGGAAACTGATGGCTTTACCAGAGTTTTTATCATTATTTGAACAATTGAGCAGGCAGAACCGCTGATGAAACGGTTTATCAATGTGAACGTCTTTTGGATGGGACGCGGTCGGCCCTACGCGCTAATGTCCTTGAATCCCTCGCCGAAAGCTTCCGTAACGTCGGCGACCGTCACAATGGCGTGAGGATCGCGCTCGCGCACGATCGTCTTGAGGGTATTGAGCTCTCGACGGTTCACGATGACCATGATCACCGGCTTCTCGGCACCCGAATACATGCCAGTCGCCTTAAACTTGGTACAACCACGACCCAGGCCATACATGATATCGGCAGCGATATCAGGGAACTTGTCCGAGATGATGAGTACCATACGGCGTTTGTTGCCACCATCGACCACGGCATCGATCACGTAGCCGCTAATGACCATCGAAAGGCCTGCATATAGTGCATTTTCGATTGAAAAGACCGGAGCCGACAGCGCGCATACGGCAACATCGATCGCCATGACGGTCGAGCCCACGGGCAGTGAGGTATTACGCGAGATGATTTGGCCAATCGTGTCCGAGCCGCCGGTGTTGGCGCCGGCGCGCAGCACCATGCCGTAACCGATGCCTGTAATAATGCCGCCCCACATGGCAGGGAGCATCAGGTCCGCATCCGCCAGAGGTGCTACAAACGGGGCGAACAGATCGGTAAAGAAGCCCAGCAGCACAAAGCCCGTCGCGGTCTGCACCACGTAGAACATGCCGCCCTCGCGCATAACGACCAGCAACAGCAAGGCGTTCATCACGATCGTCTGAATACCAACGGGAAGCGATAGACCGCGCGATGCGCCGACCGCCTGGATAATGGTGGCAAGGCCCGTAACACCACCGGCAGCAAGGCCGTTGGGAATCAAAAACAGGTCGGTCGCAATAGCGGCCAGAGCGCACCCCAACATAATCTGGGGCAGGTCGTGAAAGAAGTTCATCGATAGAATGCGCTTGATGTCCAGACGATATGCCATGCTACCTCCCTCAAAAAAGCGCACCCAAACGGATGCGCTTCGAACTTCTTGCTGTATTCGATTCTACCGATTCGCCGAACAAAAACCACCCCTGCGCAGGGTTTGCTTTGGATACAAAACCACCCTGCTCGGAGGGTTTTATCCATTTCCACATAAACCGGGCGGTTTATGCAGATGGGATCTCTGCGTCAGCGTTGCCAGTGGCCCAGCGATGGTAGCCAATAACAAACGGGTCCAGGTCGCCATCGTCAAGAACGGCCTCGACATTGCTGGTCTCCACGCCCGAGCGCAAATCCTTGACCATCTGGTACGGGTAGAGCACGTAACTGCGAATCTGGTTGCCAAAACCGATCGTGGTTTTGGGTCCGCGAATCTCATCCAGGGCCTCGGCGCGCTTCTCGAGCTCAATCTCGTACAGGCGAGCCTTGAGGATCTGCATGCACGCGGCCTTGTTCTGGATCTGGCTACGCTCGTTTTGGCAGGTAACCACAATGCCGCTGGGAAAATGCGTCACGCGCACGGCGGAGTCGGTGGTGTTGACGCCCTGACCGCCCGGGCCGCTCGCGTGGTACACGTCCACGCGGATGTCATCGGGGTTGATCTCGATGTCGATATCATCGGGCAGTACGGGAATGACCTCGACGCCAGCGAACGTGGTCTGGCGGCGCTTCTTGTCGTCGGTGGGGCTAATGCGCACCAAGCGGTGAACTCCGGCCTCGGCACGAAGCATGCCAAAGGCATCCTTGCCTTCGACGGTAAAGGTCGCGCGATCGATGCCGATGACCTCAGCAGCGGGGCAGTCGTTAATCGTGACCTTCCAGCCGCGACGCTGGCAGTACTTCATGTACATCTTAAAGAGCATGAAGGTCCAGTCCTGGGCCTCCAGACCACCCTGTCCGGGCTTGATGGTCACAATGGCATCGCCGTGATCGAACTCACCGGTGAACCAGCTCGAAAGCTCAAGCTCATCGATGGCACGGGCCAGGCGCTCAGCCGTGGCTGTAGCCTCCTCGCGAAGGGCGGCGGCATCGGGGTCATCCCCCATCTCCTCGGCAAGCTCCAGCGCGGCGCGGGCATCGGAAAGCTCGCCGCGCGCGTTGTCCACGGCAGCGATATCTTCCTTGGTGCGCGCGATTTCCTCCATGGTGGCACGGGCGGCGTCGGCGTCATCCCAAAAGCCGGGGGCCACGCTTTTGGCCTCGAGCTCGGTCACGCGCGTGCGCTTCTCGTCCAAATGAAGATACGACTCGACCTCGCCGAGCCGGTCCGCAAACGCGTCCAGCTCGGCGGGCGTTACCTCTAAAGCCTCAGCCATTAACGATTCCTGCCGTGGCAGTACTTAAACTTCTTGCCGCTACCGCAGGGGCACGGGTCGTTGCGGCCCACGTTGACGTACGGATCGTCGCTCTCGGACTTGCGATAGGTGGTCACCTTGCCACCGTTGTTGACGGCAGCCGGACCACCCTGGACAGCCGTGCGGGCCTGCACCTGCGCCTGCTTGCGCAGCACCGAGTCGCCGTTGTCACCATCGACCTCGGCAGGACCGGAGAAGTGCGCACCCTCGAGCGCGGGCTCCTCCTTGTGCTCCACGACACGCGGGGCAGCCTTGATCTCGATGCGCAGAACCGTGCGCAGGTAATCCTCGTACATGGTGTCGACGAGTATCTGGAACGCGCCGTAGGCCTCGGTCTTGTACTCGACCAGCGGGTCGCGCTGGCCAAAGCCGCGCAGGCCGATGCCGGTCTTGAGGTAGTCCATCTCCTGCAGGTAGTTCATCCAGCGGGTATCGATGACGCGCAGCATGACCTGGGTGTTGAGCTCGCGCATCAGGTCCTCGCCCAAGCGCTCGGCTTTCATGTTGTAGCACTTCTCTACGTAAGCCAGGACATCGGCAGCTAGGGCCTCATAATCCTCGTCGGGGAACTTCGGCGTATCGATGTGGCCGGTGAGCTCCACAACCCACTTGCGCATGCTGGCTTTCTTGCGCCCCACTTTCCTGCGGCTGTTCGTGCCTCGTGACACGCT
>URVD01000139.1 GCA_900551195.1 uncultured Collinsella sp. | reverse complement strand
GGCTTGGACAGATGCGTCAGGTGACCGTTACAGGCCCACACCAAGCCGCAGCCGGCCTCGTCGAGGATGGCCTGGACCTCATCGTCGGGCACATCGCCGCGCATGCCGACGGTGACCTCGCGGTACTTGTAGCCGGTCGACATGTCGTTGTGATACTCGATCTTGTGCGGCCAGCGGGCGAGGATCTTCTCGCACACGCCGGTCTGCTCGATCACCTGGTGCGGAGTAAGGCCGCAGACGGGGTCGTAAGGCATGTCGCCAGTCAGATACTCCCAATCGTTGGCTTTGAGGTCGTACATGACCAGGCCGCCCATCTCACCAATGTAGGAGTTGAGGCCGAGCACGCGCGCGTCCTCGTGGATCATGGTACGGTTGCGGCCCGAGGTGGGAACCACCTGAATACCAGCGCGGGCAAGTGCCACGACGGCCTCGACGAGTTTGGTCGAGGGGTTGCCGTCGTTGTCGCGCAGCACGCACGAGCCGGGTGCGAGCATCGTGGCATCCAGGTCGGTAAAGACGTACTTGACCTTGGCCAAGCGCTCGCGCATCTCGCCCGAAAGCTCGGCAACGGTCGGCAGGGTGTTGTGGGACATGGTTACTCCGTTTACGTAGAAGGGTTTGGACTTGGACGGCATGTTTTGATTGAGGGAACACGCTTATGGCGACAGTGCACTCAGGGCGCCGCCGCCATCATGGTTCATTAGTCAAACTGGGTAACATCGATCAGGCGATTGGCCAGCGAAAGGTCGCTCTCGATGGGCACGAACTCGTCGCCCACGTGCATGAGCTCCTCGTCGCCCTTTGCCAACAGCAAGACGATGGTGGGCGCATCGGGGCTGACGTATTCCTCGCGCGCCGCCTTGAATGCCGCGTGCACAGCAGCCTCGCGATCGAGGATGATCTTGTTCGGGGTATCGTCGGGAACATGCTCGGCAAGCTCGCGACAGACCTTCATCGGGTCCTCGTGAGCCGGGTCCTCGTTGGTAAAGATCATCAGGTCGGAATATGGTGCGGCCTCGCATGGAAGCTGCTCGCGGCGCTCCTGCGCCTTGCCGCCGGCAGCACCAAACACTGCAATGACTGGACTAGTGGGAAACGCGCGCTTGACCGACGAAAAGAGCGAGCGGAACGAAAGTTGGTTGTGAGCGTAGTCAACAACACAAATCACGCGGCCATCCTTCGACTCCACAACCTCCATGCGACCAGGCACGCGCAATTTGGAGAGGCCCTTCTTGATAGCCTCGATACCGATGCCGATCTCGTGCGCAGCGGCGATAGCGACCAGCGCGTTTTCCACGTTAAAGTCGCCCGCGATACCCAGCAGGACCTTCTCCCCCGCCTCGGGCTCGTCGGCGCTCATGCCATGCAGGTTAAACTCGATGTTAAAGCCGACCATGCGGACATCGCTTGCCCACAGGCTTGCCTCGGGATGCTCGACGCCAACGGTCACCAAGCGCTCGGCCGTCGACGCTGCCTCCAGCACACGGCCAACCTCTTCGGTGCCCAGGTTCACCACGGCGGTCTTTGCCTGGTCAAAGATCCTGAGCTTGCTCTCAAAATAATCCTCAAACGTGGGGTGTTCGATCGGCGAGATGTGGTCACGCCCGATGTTGAGGAAGCACGCCACGTCAAACGGCAGGTTCTCGACGCGCTGGTACTTGAGCGCCTGGCTTGAGACCTCCATGACCATGGACTGGCGACCGGACTCACGGCAGTTGGCGATATGGCGCCAGACCTCGGGGGCCTCTGGCGTGGTATTAGTGCTCTCGTAGCACTCGATGCCATCGTCGGTACTCACCGAGCCGATCATGCCGCAGGACTCGCCCGCCGCCTTGATGATGGACTGGAGCATAAAAGCGGCCGTGGTCTTTCCCTTGGTACCGGTGATGCCCACGATCTTGACGTCGTGGTCGGGACGGTCGTAGACCTCCGGCGGCAACAGGGCCATGGCCGTGCGGACGCTGTCCACGACCAGCATCGCCGCGCCGTTCTCCTTCGCCAGCGGCTCCAGAGACTCGACCAGCGACTCCTCGCACACAAATGCGACGGCGCCCGCATCGAGCGCCATGCTCAAAAACGCGGGCTTAAAGGCAGCGCCCTTGCAAAAGAACACGTCACCTGCCGAGACCGCGCGCGAATCAAACGAGCAGCCGGTCACGGCACGCTCGTCAACCTGCTCTGATGCGCGCAGCTCGCCGCACACATCGAGAAGCTTGGCAAGCGTATCGACCGTGGTCACGGTCGCGGAATCCGAATGGTGCATCTTTCGCCTTTCTCAGCCATTTGGCAGGGACGGTTTTTATAGTAACTGAAACGCACCCACGCAAAAACGGCTCCCGGAGGAGCCGTTACGCGCAGGCGTTCGTAAGCCGAGGCTAGGCAGCCTGAACAGCGGGCTGGTCCTCGTCGATAAAGAAGCGCTTGTACCACACCAGGAACACGAGCGGCGTATAGATCTTGCGCTGGAAATCGCCCTTGCCCGCAAAGTGCAGATCGAGCAGGTGCATGAGCTCGTCGGTATCGAAGAACTCGCTTGCCCACGGCGCGGTGAAGTACTCCTTGACATAGTCGTACCACTTTTGCTCGCGCAGCCAGTAGACAATCGGCACCGGGAAGCCCACCTTGGGACGGGTGGCCCACTCATCGGGCAGCGACTTGTTGGCAGCGTGGCGGAGTACCTGTTTGTTGCCGTTCTCGTTGATGCGGTAGCGGTCGGGAATGTGCTCGGCGAACTCCATGACTTTGCGGTCCAGGAAGGGCACGCGCAGCTCCAGCGAGTGCGCCATGCACATCTTGTCGGCCTTGAGCAGAATGTCGCCCGGAAGCCACATGTTCATGTCCAGGTACTGCTTCTTGACCAGCTCGGGCTGACCCTTCACGCGCGCATAGATGGGAGCGGCAAGCTCGAAGGCGCCATCGCCGGTGTTGTACTCGGGCTTGAGCACGCCGTCGACCTCGCGCTCCGGCCATACCAGAGCCTGTCCCAGGAACGACTTCTCAGGGATCTCGGCACCCTTGACCAGGAAGTTATGGCCCTTGAAGTACGGCATATGCAGCGCCAGGTTACCGAGCGCGCGACGGATGGGCAGCGGCACCATCTTTTTGTACTTGCGGACTGGGACCGTGTCCTCGTAGTAGGCGTAGCCGCCAAAGAGCTCGTCGGCGCCTTCGCCCGAAAGCACGACGGTGACGTCCTTGCGGGCCATCTCGGCCAAGAACCACAGCGGCACGGAAGACAGGTTGGACTGCGGCTCGTCCATGTGATACTGGATGTCCTCGAGCGCACCGAAGAACTCGTCGGCGGTTATCATCTTGCGGACATTCTCGACGCCGAGCTTGTCAGAAAGTTCCTTGGCGTAGTTGGTCTCGTTGAAATTCTTGTAATCGAAGCCCACCGAGAAGGTCTTGTCGGGCATGAGACAAGCGGCGATATAGCTGGAGTCGACGCCGCCGGAGAGGAACGAAGCGACCTTAACATCAGCGATGCGATGGGCCTCGACGCTCTCGTGCACGACCTCGTCCAGCTCGTCGACGTACTCCTCGAACGGCTTCTCGACGGCAGAGTAATCGCAATCCCAATAGCGCTCGATGTTCATCTTGCCGGTCGGGATGTCTACGGTAAAGTAATGCGCCGGCGGCAGCTTGTAGACACCCTCGAAGAAAGTCTCCTCGGTTGCCGAATACTGCAGCGTCATGTACGGACGCAGGGCCTTTTTGTTGACCGCCTTGTGGAAGTGCGGGTAGTCCAGGAAGCTCTTGATCTCGGAGCCAAAGAGCACGCCCGGAGCGCCGTCGCCCGCATCGGCCATGGGATAGTAGTAGAGCGGCTTGATGCCAAAGATATCGCGGGCGCCAAAGAGCTTGTTCTTCTTCTTGTCCCAGATGACGAAGGCGTACATGCCGCGCAGGCGATCGAGTACGGCCTCGCCCCACTCCTCGTAGCCGTGCAGAAGGCTCTCGGTGTCGGCGCCGCAGTGGAACTTGTAGCCCTTGGCCTCGAGCTCGGAACGGAGTTCTTGGAAGTTGTAGATCTCGCCGTTGAAGACAATGACGACGCTACCGTCCTCATTGGCCATGGGCTGAGCGCCGGCCTCGGTCAGGTCGAGGATCGACAGGCGGCGGAAGCCCAGGGCAACGCGGCCGTCGATAAACTGACCGCCCATGTCGGGACCACGATGGACGATGCGGTCCATCATCTTGGTGAGCACCTCGGATTGGTTATCCGTCCCACCGACAAAACCGACAAAACCGCACATATACTATCCCCTCTGCTGTTGCTGGGTATCAAATCGAATCAGTAGCTTTTGAGTATACCCGAGGGCGTAAAGAGGGGCGGAATGTTCAGGCAATCTCAACTGAATCAGCTCCGCTGTGACACGCGTCGGTTACCTTTAATGGATATGAGGTGAATGAGGCGATTGTTTTGCTATACTCTCTCCGCACGGGCGATTGGCGCAACGGTTAGCGCAGGTGCTTTACACGCACAAGGCTGGGGGTTCGAATCCCTCATCCCCTGCTTTAAAAGTCTAGTATTTACTAGGCTTTTTTGTATATGTATTGTTATAACATGTTGTAGGAACCCTGAGGAGAAGAGATGTGTAAAATAAACAGAGAGAGGAACAGCAACGAGTTTAAATGAAATATTAGAAAATAGAACCAAAGAGGGCTGGAACGGGCTCTCTTTTTTGTATCTGTCGGTATGAGTGACGGAAGAAAGGATAGGATATGAGTTTAAGAGTTCTTGATGCAGCATCTCACCAGGGAAATATGGCGCAGGAAAATATAGATTTTGATGCGCTTATTGTAAAGGCCACGGAAGGCTGTACGTATGTAAATCCTTATTGTGACAGAGAATTTCAGAAGGCATTTAGACAAGGAAAAAAATTGGGTGTATACCATTTTGCGAGAAATGCAAATGGAAACATCCCGGAAGCAGAGGCAGCGTTTTTTATCGAAAATACAAAAGGGTACATTGGCAAAG
>URVD01000138.1 GCA_900551195.1 uncultured Collinsella sp. | reverse complement strand
GGGTCGCGCGCCACAATTCGGGCGCTACAGTAGCTCGCCGTGGCGGGCAATGTGGCGGCGCTTTGCCAGCTGGGTGAGCGCGATGTAGGCGGCGACGATGCCGATGAGCAGCGCGAAGAAGCTCGGCGGCAGCGGCATGAGGCCCAGCGCATCGGTGATGGGGCTTGTCGGCAGCCAGGTGACGAGCACCAGGCCCAGCACGGTGAGGACGCACAGCGCGGGCGCGGCGTGGTCGCGCGGGCGTGGCAGGCGCGGGGAGCGCAGCATGTGGACCACGAGCGTCTGCGACCACATGGACTCGACAAACCAACCGCTCTGGAAGAGCGCCGTAAAGGCCGCCATGCCTGCGACGTCGCCTATAGCGGCAAGCTCTGCCCAGCTTGCGCCCACGGCGGCGGGGCACACCACAAAGAAGAGCGCGGCGAAAGTCACGATATCAAACAGTGAGCTCACGGGACCCAACTCGAGCATAAAGCCCTTAATGGACGCGGCATCCCAGGCGCGCGGACGGGCAGTCCAGGCGTCATCGACGGTGTCCCACGGC
Organism: uncultured Collinsella sp.; assembly: GCA_900551195.1. Classification (GTDB taxonomy): domain Bacteria; phylum Actinomycetota; class Coriobacteriia; order Coriobacteriales; family Coriobacteriaceae; genus Collinsella. Next base: position 4,447 of record URVD01000138.1, on the reverse strand, counting down.
AGCGCGATGCACACGATCTCGTAGACCAGCGACAGCAGCACCAGCTGCAGGGCGCTCATGGGCAAAAACGGCAAGAACAGGCTCGCGACGGTCACGGACAGCACGTTGCCAAAGTTGGAGCTCACCGTGGTCTTGAGGTACTTGAGCAGGTTGCCGTAGGTGCGGCGGCCTTCGATGATGCCGCGCTCGAGCACGCCCAGATCCTTCTGAAGCAAGATGATATCGGCGGATTCCTTGGCGATGTCGACGGCCGAATCGACCGAGATACCGCAGTCGCTCGCGCGCATGGCGGCGGCGTCGTTGATGCCGTCGCCCATAAAGCCCACGGTGTGGCCGAGCAGCTCGCGCATGACGCGCACCAGACGCGCCTTCTGCAGCGGCGAGAGCTTGGCGAAGAGGTGGGTGTGCTCGGCGCGCTCGGCAAGCTCGGCGTCATCGAGCGCATCGATCTCGGAGCCCAGCAAGACATTGCTCGCGTCGATACCGATCTGTTCGCAGACGGTGGCGGCAACGCGGTCGTTGTCGCCGGTCAGGACCTTGACCGCCACACCCTTGGCCTCGAGCGTGGCGACGGCGCCCGCGGCACTCGCCTTGGGCGGATCGAGGAAGGCCAAAAAGCCCATCAACACCATGTCGCATTCGTCGGCGATGCCAAACTCGCCCACGCAGCGCGGATTGGTTTTCTGCGCCACGGCAATCACGCGCAGGCCCTCGGCATTGAGCCCGGCGACCTGCTGGCGAATCTGGGCGAGCTTATCTTCGGTGAGCGGCTGGGCGGCACCATCGACTTCGACAAAGGAGCAGATCTCGAGCATTTCCTCGGCAGCTCCTTTGGTAACCATCTGGGTTTTACCCTGGGCGTCGGCGACAACTACGCTCAGGCGACGGCGCGAGAAATCGAAGGGCACCTCGTCGACCTTGGTATAGCGGTCGCGCAGGCTCTGGCCCAGCATAGAATCGGGCACGACGGTCGAGGGTGTCACATCGGCACGGTCGATGACGGCCAGGTCGATAAGGTTTTTGAGGCCGGTCTGGAAGAAGCTGTTCAAAAACGCATGGCGCAGCACGCGCGCATCCTCGTTGCCGTCGGTGTTGAGGTAGCGCTCGAGCACGATGCGGTCTTCGGTGAGGGTGCCGGTCTTGTCGCAGCACAGGACGTCCATCGCGCCGAGGTTTTGGATCGCCGGCAGCTCCTTGACGATAACCTGGCGGCGGGCGAGGTCCTTGGCGCCCTGCGACAGGCTCGTGGTCACGATGACGGGAAGCATCTGCGGCGTGATGCCCACGGCCACGCTCGTGGCGAATAGCAGCGCGTCGATGACGTTGCCCTTGGTGGCGGCGTTGATGGCAAAGACGGCCGGCGCCATAACGAGCATGAGGCGTACGAGCAGCATGGAGACGCTCGAGACGCCGCGGTCAAACGCGCTCTTCTCGCCGTGCCCGTTGAGCATCTTGGCGATGCCGCCCAGGTAGGTGTCCGAGCCGGTGGCAACGACAAGCGCCATTGCAGTGCCGTTTTGCACGGAGGTGCCGGTAAAGACGATGTTCTTGCAGGCGGAGAGTGGCAGCGCGGAGCCGTTGGCACCCTCGACGACCGCGGCGGAAGCGGTCTTCTCGACGGCGTTGCTCTCGCCGGTGAGTGCGGACTCGATCGCAAACAGATCGCGCGCGGTGATGATACGGGCGTCGGCCGGCACCATATCGCCGGCAGAGAGGCGGATCACATCGCCGGGGACGAGCTCGTCGAAGGGGATCTCGAGGCGCTCGCCGTCGCGCAGAGCGCAGCAGGTGTTGGAGACCAGGTCCTTGAGGGCCTCGGCCGCATTGCCGCTGCGGGCTTCCTGGATAAACTTCATGCCGCCCGATACCAGCAGCATGATGCCGATGACGATGACCGTGGAGGGGTCACGCTGCAGCTCGGGCACGGCGAGCACGTCGATGTAGAGCGAGACCAGTGCGAGGGCGGCGAGGATACCAGCGAAGGGATCGACGAACGCGTCGGCGATGCGGCGGGCGAGCGTCTTGGTCGGCGCTTCGATGGTGTTGGGGCCGACGGCGCTCAGGCGCTCGGCGGCGTGCTCGGCGGTGAGGCCGTCGGCTATGGCGTCGAGCAGCACGAGGGCATCCTCGGCGCTATGGGTGGCGGCGAATATGGTGTTCTTGGACAGGCCGGCGTGAGCGGCAGGGCGCGCCGTGCGGCGGCGCTTGGAGATAGCTTCGAGTACCGTGGCGGTTTTGAGCATCAGCATAGGGTCCTCCTTGTTGAAGGGAGTTAGCGTACGTGTCGTATGTGCTTCAAAAAACCTAGATGTCGCTCACGTCATGCTCGCGAGCTACCACAAAGGGGACGGGCACCTTTGTGGTGGTTTTGACGGTCGGCTGTTGGCGCTTATGCGTGTGCGGAATCCTCGCGGCGTGCCGAGGGCGACATGCAGGTTTTTCGACTATGGCTGCCTTCCATGGCACACCTCCTTAAGGCCGGGCGCGGCGCGCTTTGGGTATCTCGTACCCGTTACAATCCGCCCGTATTCTTGATGAGGGGGTTTGTCGTGTCAACCCCTTTGTTTGGAAAACCATTGCCCCTGACAAAGCCTTTACAGAATGCTGAGGCCCCAAAGCGCGCCCGCAACGCGCCTTGCCTGCGCTAAACTGGAAGACACGTACGCGATTACGAGAGGAGCCCGCATGGAGGCTTACAAGCAAGAGTTCATCAAGTTCATGGTTGAGTCCGACGTTCTTAAATTCGGCAGCTTTACGCTCAAGAGCGGCCGTCAGTCCCCGTTCTTTATGAACGCCGGCGCCTATGTGACGGGCTATCAGCTCAAGAAGCTGGGCGAGTATTACGCCCAGGCCATCCACGATAACTTTGGCGACGACTTTGACGTGCTGTTTGGACCGGCCTACAAGGGTATTCCGCTGGCCGTCGTGACCGCAATTGCCTACCACGAGCTGTACGGCAAGGAGGTCAAGTACTGCTGCGATCGCAAGGAGGCCAAGGACCACGGCGCCGACAAGGGCAACCTGCTGGGCTACGAGCCCCAGGACGGCGACCGCGTGGTCATGGTCGAGGACGTCACTACCAGCGGTAAGTCCATCGACGAGACTTATCCCAAGGTCAAGGCTGCTGCCGATGTCGAGATCAAGGGCCTCATCGTGTCCCTCAACCGCATGGAGGTCGGCAAGGGTGGCGTGACCACCGCGCAGAAGGAGATCGAGGCCAAGTACGGTTTCCCCGTCGCGAGCATCGTCTCCATGGCCGAGGTCGTCGAGACCCTCTACAACCACGAGATCGACGGCAAAGTCGTCATCGACGACGAGCTCAAGACCGCTATCGACGCCTACTACGAGCAGTACGGCGTCAAGTAGGTTCCGCCGTTCTACCGAACGGCGGACCGGCCGACGCTGCGCGCCGCCCAGGACGACAATTTGTCATTCAAAAGGCAAGGCATGACCAGAAGGTCTATGCCTTGCCTTTTTCATGCCAACTTGTTCGTCCTGGACGTCGCTCGCTGTCGTTGCCAAAACATCGGGGCTCTCGCTGCCGTTGCCCAGTCATTGGGGACAGACATAAATGAGTAGTCATTGGGGCGTTCTTAAATGACTACTCAGGATGAGCGTCCAAAAATCCGCGCTCGTTCGATTGGCGCATGTCTACGCAGCGTAGGTTGTCGAGCCTGGCCTTCAAATGGATACTGACTGTCGAACCGGTTCACTCCATTTCTTCAACTTGATTGGACAGCCCATGAACCAGACACGGCAAACCAATGCCTCCCATACTTTTTTGGCAGCGCATGCCATCAAGCAGCTGCGCGAAGAGCGCGGCCTCACCCAGCGCGCCCTGGCGGAAAGCCTTGGCGTGACCGATAAAGCCGTCAGCAAGTGGGAATCCGGCCGCGGCCTTCCCGACATTTCCCTCGTTGAGCCTTTGGCCCAGAGACTCGGCATAAGCGTGGCTGAGCTTTTGGCTGGTGACATTCGGGCCAACGCCAACCGTGCAGGCAATATGCTCAAAGGCGTCTTTTACGTTTGCCCTATCTGCGGAAACGTTGTGCACGCGCTCGGAGAAGGCAGCTTTAGCTGCTGTGGCTCCACGATGTTTCCCCAGGAGGCCGAAGAGCCGGACGCGGACCACGCCTTTTCCATCGAGCGCATCGAGGACGATTGGTACGTCACGCTCGATCATCCCATGACCAAGGATCACTACATTAGCTTTGTGGCATATGCGACTATGGACGGCATCTGCTTTAAGAAGCTCTATCCAGAGCAATCGGTGCAGCCGCGCTTCCATATTACCGGGCGCGGCAGGATATATCTTTACTGCAACCAACACGGACTCTTTACGTCGCTGACGCCTCGCAAATAACGGCTGTCTTCCGCCCTCCTCATGCGTTCCCAGGGGACCCAAAATGAGCGTGGATAATCTCCCGGTTTTGGCCTGTGTGCGGGC
>URVD01000137.1 GCA_900551195.1 uncultured Collinsella sp. | reverse complement strand
TTATCTCGAGGGGCACGCCGGAGCCCTTGGGCATCAGCTTCGGCTGGTGGCCGGCCTGGGCATAGCACCAGGACCCCTCGACAGCCAGCTTCCTGACGAGCGCGTTGCCGGCCCCGCTGATTCCGCCGAGGCGCACGGAGTCCGCGCTCGACCTCTGCTTCGGGGCGAGGCCGAAGTAGGCCGTCACCTGCCTGCCGGAGCGGAACCTCGAGAAGTCGCCGACCTCGGACGCGAAGGCGGCGGCGAGCGCGAACCCGCACCCCTTGATCGACTGGAGCGCCTCGACCTCGGCCGAGAGGGGGCCCGCCGCGACGGCGGCCCTGTATTCGGCGAGGAGGGCCTCCCTCGTCTCGTCGGCCGCCTCGACCTCGTTCCTCAGCGCCGCAAGCGCCCGGATGCCTCCGTCGTCGGCGGGGTGTATGCCGTCGAGCCACCTGAGGAAGCCGTACGTCCAGTACTTCCGGGGGTTGCCGGCCGGCGTCGTGCCGCCGTAGACATAGCCGCGGCGGGCTAGGAACGCCAGGAGCCGCTGCTTCGCCGCCGCGAGCCTCGCGGTCGCCGCGTCGTGGGCGGCGGCGAGGTCCCTGAGCCCCTCGATCTCGGGGGACGGCACCCATACCGGGGTGACGTCGTGCGACAGTATCGCCTTGGCCATCCTGGCCGCGTCGTTGCGGTCGTTCTTGGACGAGAGGTCGGCGGCCGACCTCGGGACCTTGGAGACGGCCGCGACGACGCAGTCGACGCCGAGCCCGGAGAGCTCCCTTTGCGGGGCGAAGCCGAGGTAGCCGCTCTCGTAGGCGGCGAGCGACGGGCCGGGGAAGCCCGACATCCACTCCGCGACCTCGCCCCAGGGGTTGCCGCGGAACCTCCTCGTCACGGCCTCGCCCGTCTCCGCGTCGAGCGCGCAGACGGTGGTGGACCTGAGGTGTACGTCCATTCCGAAGGCGGTAGAATATCTAGGCACGGGAGCCTCCCAACCTCGTTGCGGCGCGGCTGCGCCTCTGGCACTTCAACAACATTGTCGCAGCCCCGACCCGCGGTCACGAGCGGGGGCTCCTGTCGTCTCCGTGCCCCTGGATTGGGTCATAGTGTCTGTCCGTCCTCTACCTGCGGCGTTGCCATGGTAGTCATTGGGGCGGCACTTGGGGACGTTCCTTTTCTGCCGGCAGTTGGGGACACTCCTTGCGCCAGCGTTGCATCGGGTGGTCGGGAAAATGCGGCCCGGTTTTTGGCCGAATAGCGGGTCGCGGTTTCCGGATGGGGTGGGTTGCGGAAAGTGCGACCCGGAATATTGCTCTGAAACGGGATGCCGATTCCCCGACAAGGCTCAACCGGAAAGCGCATCCCATTCTGAGGCGGCAAAACGGGATGCACTTTCCGCGTGGAAGAATTGTCGCAGCTGCGTTAAGCGGTGTCGCTCGCTACTCGCCCAAGATTAGCTCGGCGAGTTCGTCCTGCGTATCTACCACGTAGTCGGCGCCGGCGGCCTCCAGCTCTGCGCGGTCGCGGAAGCCCCAGGTGACACCGGCGCTCTTGAGGCCGGCATTGTGACCGGTCAGGATATCGACATTGGAATCGCCTACATAGAGTGTGGTTGCCGGATCGGCGCCTAGCTCTTTCATCACATGCAGCGTAACAGGCGCCTCGGGCTTGGGAGGAAACGCATCGACACGGCCCTGTACCAGCGCAAAGCGCTCGGAACCAAAATACTTCTCAATAAGCGGAGCCGCCGAGACGTGGTCCTTGTTGGTGAGCACGGCAAGCTGAACGCCCGCGGCGCGTAGGCGGTCGAGCATCTCGATAGTACCGGCATAGGGGGCGGTGTGGTCCTCCTTGTGCTCGCCGTAGTAAGCCCTAAACTCGGCAAGCGTCTGCTCAAACATGCGACCGTCACCCGCATATTCGGCAGGCATAAAACGCTCAACCAGCTTGAGCATGCCGTTTCCCACCTTGTAGCGGTACTCGTCTACGGCAAACGTGGGCCAGCCGTGCATCTCGCAGGTATGGTTGCCGGCGGCCGCCAGGTCCTCGAGCGTGTTGAGAATGGTGCCGTCCAGGTCAAAGATCACATGGGAAAAAGCTGCTGCCATGGGTGCTCCTGCCGCTTGAGTTGTAAAACGCACCCCATGATACTGGGCATGCGTGCCGGGCATGTTTGGAATCTGAATATCTTTAATAGCCCTGAGCCTTTGTCGTTAGCAAATTCTCGGCAGCTGCTCTCCTACGAGCATGTCGAGGATGCGGGTCGAACCCCAGCCGGTGCGCACGCGCACGGCGGGACGGGCGCCCTCGGCAAGTGGCAGCACGCGACCGATGATGGCGGCGTTCTCGCCGTAGCGGGCGGCGCGCATGGCGGCCAGTGCGGCATCGGCCTGCTCGGCCGGCACCACGGCGACCATCTTGCCCTCGTTTGCCACCTGCAGCACATCGTAGCCGAGCATCTCGCAGGCTGCCTGCACGTCGGGGCGCACGGGTACATCGTCCTCGTCGATTTCCATGGCAACACCGCTGGCCTGCGCAAACTCGTTGAGCGTCGAGGCCAGGCCACCGCGCGTGGGGTCGCGGAAGCAGCGTGTGTCGGGTGCTGCGGCAAGCACATCGGCAATCAGGTGGTTGAGCGGCGCGGCGTCGCTTTCGATGGTGCTCGAAAACGCCAGACCCTCGCGCTGACTCATGATGGCGATACCGTGGTCGCCGAGTGTACCCGATACCAGAATGACATCGCCAGGCTGGCAGTTGGCGCCGCTGAGCGCCACGCCCTCGGGCACCTCGCCCACCCCGGCGGTATTGATGTAGACGCTGTCGGCCCCGCCGCGCTCGACCACCTTGGTGTCGCCGGTGATGATGCGCACATCGGCCTCGCGTGCGGTCTCGGCCATCGTCTGCACAATCTGGTGGAGCTTGTCCATGGGGTAGCCCTCTTCGAGGATAAAACCGCACGATAGGTAGCGCACGTTGGCGCCCGAGGTCGCGACGTCGTTGACGGTTCCGCACACGGCGAGGCGGCCGATGTTGCCACCGGGGAAGAACTGCGGCGAGACCACAAAGCTGTCGGTCGACATGGCGATGCGCCCGCTCGCGGGCAGCGCGGCGACGCCGGCATCGTTGCCCGCAAGCAGCTCGGGCGAGCCAAAGGCATCCAAAAAGACTTCGTCGATGATGCACTTCATCATCTGCCCGCCGGAGCCGTGGCCCAACAGGACGGTGCTATCGGTGATGCTATGGGACATATCCAAAACTCCAATCGTGGGTGGTGCCAGTATGTGGGTGTGTCCGGGCTAGTCGCGGTAGCGGTAGTACGCCGCGCAGCTGCCCTCGGAGCTCACCATGCACGGGCCGACGGGGTGCTCGGGCGTGCAGGTGCGGCCAAAGAGCGGGCAGCTGCTCGGCGTAATGGCCCCGCGCAGTACGTCGCCGCAGCGGCATCCGCGCGGCTCGACCGTCGCCTCAACGGGCACGTCAAAGCGAACGCGGGCATCAAAGCGCGAGAACTCGGGACGGATGGAAAGGCCCGAGTTGGCAATCGGCCCCAATCCGCGCCATGTGGTATCGCATGGCTCAAATACCTGCTCGACCAGCTGGCGCGCCACGGGGTTGCCGTTCGCATTGACGCCGCGACGGTAGGCGTTGTCGATTGCGGGCCTGTCCTCGACAACCATCTGGACCAGCATGCAGATGCCCTGCAAGATATCGACCGGCTCAAACCCGGTGACTACGCCGGGGGTCTCGAACTCATCGACCAAAAAGCCAAAGGGGGCCAGGCCTGTGATGGTAGCGACGTGACCAGGCAGGATAAAGCCGTCGATGGTCGTCTCGGGGTCGTTGGAGATCGCACGCAGAGCCGGCGGCGTGGTCTTGTGAGCACAGTAGGCCGAGAAGTTCTGGAGCCCGCGTGCATCGGCCTCCAAAATGGCGGCGGCGATGGTGGGCGTCGTGGTCTCAAAGCCGACGCCCATAAAGATGACCGGGCGATCGGGGTTGTGTTCGGCGATATCGAGTGCATCGAGTGGGGAGTACACAATGCGAATATCGCGCCCCGCGGCCTTTTGCGCGGCAAGCGAGGTGGACGATCCGGGCACGCGCATCATGTCGCCAAAGGTGGTGATGATGGCGCCGTCCATCTTGGCGAGCGCGATTGCATGGTCGATATCGCGGTTGGCGGTAACGCAGACGGGGCAACCCGGACCGCTCAGCAGTTTGAGCCCGGCAGGCATAATGGAGCGAAAGCCATAGCGGCCAATGCTCACGGTATGCGTACCGCAGACTTCCATAAGGTTGATGCTGCGGTTGCCGACAAGCTCATGAATACGATCGATGAGCTCGCGAGCCAGCTTGGGGTCGCGAAATGCCGAAAAGTCGATACCGGAGCGAACCGGCTGCGCCGCCGCCACTAGTATGCCTCGGCCGGGTTGGTGGCGAGCTGGTCCTCTTCGGCCAGCTCGGTCATGGTATTGACGAGCTCGAGTGTCTCTTGGGCTTCCTGCTCGTCGACAATCTGAATGCCAAAGCCGGCGTGCACGAGAATATAGTCGCCTACCTGTGCCGTCGGCACGAGGCGCAGCGAAACGGGGCGCTCGATGCCCATCATGTCGACGGTCGCCTTAAGGTCGTCGTCGCGTTTGACCACTTTACCGGGAACGGCAAGGCACATAATGTTCCCCTTTTATACGTTTTGCGCTGGATAGGCGCCTAATTACCCATCAGTTGATGGTAGCGCTCGCGGAAGTCACGAGCAAACGCGTTACACCTGTGAGACGGCGGCGCGCAGGCTGGCAAAACAGCCTATCGCGATGCTGTCTGCGCGAGGCGGGCGCGAGCGATGGCGGCCTGACCGTAGGCGATGCAGCCGTCGTTAACGGGCACGGTTTGGGGAATCAAGACCGTAAGGCCTGCGTCTTTAAGATTGCGGGTGAGGAGCTGAAGCAAAAGTCGGTTCATGAACACGCCGCCCGAGAGCGCGACGGTATCGATGCCTTCGCGCGCGCAGATTTCGTGTGCGATTCGTGCCGAAGAGCGCGCGATGGCGATGTGGAACCCGAGCGCG
>URVD01000136.1 GCA_900551195.1 uncultured Collinsella sp. | reverse complement strand
GGCGCGTTGGGAAAATACGCTACATGCAGCCACAACCAGCACCGGAACCTCGCAGGCAGAAAGCGCAAGCACACCCTGCAGGAACCCCGAGCGCCGATCACGCGCAAGTGCCCCCGCGGCAACGCCGGCTATGCCCGGCAGCGCCAACGCCAGTGCGGCAATAATACCCGGTAGCGACCCAGACCACACGAGCGATCCCAAAGTCGCCGTCACGCGAGCGCCCGACGCCAGCAGCGCGGCCGAAACCACGACCACAGCCCAAACCACGCCACAGACGACCGCCGCGCCGACCATCAGCGCGCGACGAACCGCGCGGCCAGACGCATCCATGGGGCACGGCGTGAGCGGCTCGCCGCGGAGCGAACGACCGACATTTTGCGCATAGTGGTCACAAAACGCCGAGAGCGCCGCCTCGACCGCCGCCGGCTCGGGACGATCTTTTTGATGGCTGGACAGACAGGCCATCACCACGTCGAACAGCTGGGCATCGACAAACGCCAGCGCATCGCGTAGCTCCTCGGAATCCGGCTCAAGCCCCAGCTGCTGGGCCTGCTCGGCCGCGGCGAGCGCCACATCGGGCTCACGACGAAGCAGCTGAGTCAAATCGCAACCGGGCGCATGGGCACCAATGGGATAGTCGGGCCGCGTGTCCATCTTGAGACGGTAGGGGCTGGCGATGTCGCGCGTCTTTTTGCGCGAACCCGAGGTGCCCGAAGTGCTCGGCGCGGCTTCGTATGGCGCGATGCCGGCAATGAGCTCGTAAACCGTGCTTGCCGCGGCATAGACGTCAATCGCCGGCGACATACGCAAAGCGCGCAGGTCGGGAATATCGTCGGTGAGCATCTCGGGCGGGGCATAGGCAACCGTCGCGCGACGCAGCGTGGCATAGCGCTCCGTAAACGACGCCTTGCCGCCGGTACCGGCCACGGCCGACGCAGGCTCAAGCGCCAGCGACGAGCCAAAGTCGATCAGGCACAGGTCAAAGGTGCCCTCGGCAAGCTGCCGGTCAAGCGGTAGACGCGCCGTACGCACCATAATATTAGCGGGCGAGATATCGCGATGGACAAAGCCCTCGCCCACCAGGCTCATACGGCAGAGCAGATCGAACAGGTCGCGACCCAGACGCGCCGCCACAAGCGGCGACAGGCGTCCGGCATCGTCCACGGCAAGTCGCGAACGCAAGCGGGCAAGCGTCTCGCCCTCGACCCATTCCATGACAATTGCAGGCACACCGTCGACCTCGCCCCAGCCATAGAGGCGGGGAAAGCCCTTAAGGCCCGAAAGGGCGCGATGGCATTCGTATTCCTCGCGAAACGCCGCTTTGAACTTGGCGACCAGCGCCTCGTGAGCGGCATCGTCGTCAAACTCATCGCGCGTCGGCAAGATGAGCTGTTTGAGTGCCACGGCCTCGCCTTGGGCGTTGACGGCACGCGTCACGCGGCCGATACCGCCACGGCGCATGGTGGCATCGTCGGCAAACAGCATCGTAAAACGACGCAGATAGGCAGGCAGTTCGTCCTGACCGAGCGCAATGGCCGGCTCAAACCCGTCGACACGCGCCAGGCGCAGGCCGACCATGGGATCGCGACCGAGCGATTGTGGTGTGGTGGATGCAAGATCGGTCATCATAGGGCAAGCGCCGCCACGTTATTGTTGAAGTTACCGAGCGCGACGTCATCATCGCCGTAATGGCCGACCCATTGACATAGGTTGGTGTAACAGCCCCACAGATTGGCATACTGCTGATACCACTTTGACCGGGGCGAGAATGTCTGACGACCGAACTCGGCTCGAATGACAAACATCTCCCCGACCAGGCTGTCGCACGGCCTGGGATCTCCCGTAGAGTTATAGGTCGAGACCACGTCATTGGCACGAGAAACATAGCCGTCGAGCATGTTGTACTTGGTCACAAGCCAGCTGTGAATGCTCTCTTCCTCAGCAGCGGAAAGGCCACCGGAGTTTGCATCGTTGTCAGTGTTGCCGCCCGTCGAGCCGCCGTTTCCAGACCCTCCGGCAGAGGAACCCGACCCAGAGCCACCGCCCGAACTCGACGAATCCGAGCCGGAGCCAGAGGCATCCGAGCTACCGGGCTTTCCGGACTGCTGGGCGTCCTGCTCCTTCTGCTGCTCGACCTTACTCACCGTTGCCGCCACGCTATTGTTGGACAACCGATCGATGATCTTGGTGTTGGTGAGCACGATGGTTTTGCCATTGGCAAGCGTGACTTCATTGTCCGGGGCCTCGGCGCCGTCCGCGTCGTCGGTGCCAAACACAATATGCGCGACCACACTTGCCCAAGCATATCCAGTCGTGGTGCCCAGATCACTTTTGACCTCATGCCCCACGCGCGGTTCGCGTGCGGCATGTGCCTGCATCATGGACGGCACGGTCATGCCATAGGCAGAAACGCCAGCTATGACCAGCACCAGCGAGCAAGACAGCAGTGCGTACGCCCGCGGCGCCAAGCCCAGTCGGCGTCGCATGCGCACCGCGGCGCCGCGCTTTGTCTGAGTGCCACCGGGCCGCATGCGTTCTCCTCCAACAAAAACACGCCGCTCGGGAGCGGCGCATTCATTCGAATCCATATTTGAGTGTATCAGCGAACCCAAAAGGTTGCGCAACGAATGGGCAAATTAAGGATGCGAGTGAAAGCATCCATGCGATAAGCGGATACAAAGCATCTTTGTTGTACAACAAACTTACAGTCGCACGGGGAAATTATGGCTACCCCGTGCGTCGCGATGAAGACATACGGCAGGAGCAGGCTCGCCACCTAAATCGTGCGACGGGCCTCGATGGCGCGCCCAAGCGTAAGCTCGTCGGCATACTCCAGGTCGCCGCCCACGGGAAGGCCGCTCGCCAGACGCGACACCTCAACGCCCAGCGGCTTGATAGTGCGGGCCAGGTAGCTCGCCGTGGTCTCGCCCTCGATATTGGGGTTGGTGGCGATGATGACCTCGTGGATGTCCTCGTGGCCCAAGCGTGCCAGCAGCTCACGAATGTGCAACTGCTCGGGACCAATCTTGTCCATGGGACTGATCACGCCGCCCAATACGTGGTAGAGACCGTGGTAGCTGCCCGTGCGCTCAATCGCCTGGACATCGCGCGGCTCGCCCACCACGCAAATGCGAGTGGTATCGCGCATCGAATCCTGGCAGATGGAGCACTCGTCGGCCGTGGCGTAGTTAAAGCAGCGGCTGCAAAAGTGAACCTCCTGCTTAACCTCCAGGATAGCCTCGGCCAGGCGGCGCGCCTCCTCGGCATCGGCCTCGAGCAGGTAATAGGCGATGCGCTGGGCCGACTTGGGACCAATGCCCGGCAGACGGCCCAGCTCATCGAGCAATTTTTGCAGACTATGGTTGGCACTCATATATATGCGTGTCTTAGAACGGCATGCCCGGGATGTTGAGGCCGCCGGTGATGGCGCCCATCTGCTTGTTGGCGAGCTCGTTGACACCGCGGACGGCCTCGTTGACGGCAGCCATGATCATGTCCTGCAGCATATCGACGTCCTCGGGATCGAGGGCATCGGGGTCGATGGTGAGGTTGACGAGCTCCATCTCGCCGTTAACGGTCACCTTGACCATGCCGCCGCCGGCAGAGGCGTCGACGGTCTGGGACTTAAGGTTTTCCTGCGCGGCGGCAAGCTGCTCCTGCATCTTGCGAGCCTGCTTCATCATTTGCTGCATGTTCATACCGGCCATGATGGCTCCTTTACGTGCGGCCGCGCGACAAGCTGCAAGGGCAGCCGGAGCGCGACGGGACTTTCAAACTCAAAAATCGTACCACGGCGCGGGGCAAGCAAGCGGGGCGGACATGTTCCCTCAGTTGATATACATGTCCTTGAGCGTGACGCACGCCCAAGATTATGCAAAGTTGAATAATTCGCATCTGCATAATATTGAAAGCTAAATCTCGTAGAACCGGAATCCGACATTTAATGCGTACCACTAAATGGCAAAATGCCGAGCCGCTGCTCGAGGCGGCACGCATGGCGGCTGGGTATAATTTGATTGTCATAGATGACGATTTGGAGGTGCCCTCGTGAATGTCCCAGCCGTACTCCAAAACATCCGCTCAAAACACCCCGTTGCATATGTGGTTCTCTATCTCTTTGTCGTCTGGGTATTACTGGTTATCATCACCCATGCCATAGCTTTTGGAGCAGAACTGCTGATAGCCAGCTCGGACCAGCCCGTCGTCAAATGGGAGACGACCGATGAATGCACCGACGGAACCCGAACCATTTACTACAACAGCCCGTCCCTCTACCAAGAGTTCAAGGTCAAGATAAAGGACTCCAAGATTGTCGATGCCGAACTGGGCTCTTTATTTACAATCGGAGCAACCGTCAACGCCGAGCAAGTCGAGTACACGGACAGCCATGCGACGTATCGTATCGACCTCAGCATCCTAGGCCGACCGTCACGCGCCTGTCTGCTCGAATGCGATATACGCGGCACCACGTTGCACATGTCCGAAATACAGATGCGCCCGGGCAAGGGGTTCTCTTCTTGAGCAGTATACCCGCCTGCGCAGCTACTCCACCGGCTTGAAGATGGTGGACTGGCCGAAGACGCTGCGGATGAGGGCTTTGGCCTCGTCCTCGGTCTGCGGGATGCTCGGGGCTGCACCCTGATGGCCGAAGGGGCCGCCCGCACCGGAGTTGGACTCCCAGGGAGCTGCAGGAGCGTCCTCCTCTTTGGGGGCAGTTGCAGCGGACTTGGGCGCGGACGCCGCACCCGGCACGTCGAACGGAGGCAGATCGTCCCCGCCGGCATCGGCAACAAAACCGCCAACCATGGCATCGTCGTAGGGAACCTGCTCGGATTCCCATGGCGCAGACGGCGCGGCGGGCTGAGCCTTGGGAGCGGACGCGCGCTCGGGCGCTCGGGGCGCGGGCTCGGTCGGGAGCTTGCCCGTGGCAGGAGCGCCGGCGGGGTTGTCGGAGCGCAGCCAGGGGGCTTTGCCCAGGTCAGACGACTTGGGCGCGGGCGAGGCAGGCTTGGGCGCGGGTGTCGGAGCAGCCGGTTTGGCCATGACGGGCTTAG
>URVD01000135.1 GCA_900551195.1 uncultured Collinsella sp. | reverse complement strand
TGCTCTTCGGCTCGTGCGGAACTCGCGATAAATCTCATGGCCCCCGCGCGCGGGGTCCGGGGCGAGCAAGCTGCGGAAACTCGGTCGGTCCAGAGCAATATCGGCGGAACGGAATTCTGGCTGAATCTCTGTTCGTAAGGGTGATTAAGTTGAAGGGGCTATGTATGCCCAACTTGAGGACTGAGGAGCGTCCCTAAGTGCCGGGCTGTATGAAAAAGGCGGGGGCTCCTGGTGGAGTCCTCGCCTTTGTTACAGGGGGCGATGTAATTCGCGATCTATGAGATTAGACCAGGCGGGCGTTGATCGTCTTGGCGATCTCGGCGGCGTCGGTGGAACCCTTGACGGTGGCACGGAAGTCCTCGTCCATGAGCGCCTCGGCGACCTTGGACAGGATCTTGAGGTGCGTGGTGCCAGCCTGTGCACCCGGGATGAGTAGCGCGATGGCCACGTTGACGGGAGCGCCGTCCATGGTGTCCCAACCGGTCACGCCGGACTCGTCCTTGACGACGATGACGGCAGCCTCGGTAATGGCGTCGGACTTGGCATGCGGGATGGCGAAGCCCTCCATCATGCCCGTGGTGCCCTCTGCCTCGCGGGCAAGGAAGGCGTTCATCACGGCGTCGGCGTCGCCGGCGATACCGGCTTTGACGGCCTGGTTGGATACAAAGCTCAGGGCCTCGTCACGAGAAGCGAAGTCCTCGGCGACAAAGACGTTCTCGACCTTCACGAAGTCAGCAGCCTCGGCCTTGGGGGCTTCGACAGCAGCGGCCTTGGGGGCCTCAACCGACTTGGCAGCGGGAGCAGCAGGAGTGGCCTTCTGATTCTTCTCGAAGTCGTACTTCTTGAAGGCCACGAACAGGATGCCACCGACCACAGCGCCGATGAGGATCGCGAGGACCCACAGCGGACCGTTCTCGACAACGGGCAGGACCAGGAAGCCGCCGTGGGGCGCCGGATCGTGAACGTTGAACACAATGGTCAGGATCGAAGCGATAGAGGAACCGAGCATCATGATGGGCATGACGGGCCAGATGTTCTTGGTCATGAACGGAATGGCGCCCTCGGTGATGTGGGTGCAACCAAGAATGAGGTTGACGACACCGGCGTCATGATCCTCCTGGCTGAAGTACTTCTTGCCGACGACGACGGCGAAGGTGGTGATCAGCGGCGGAACGATGCAAGCGGCGGAGACGGCAGCCATGAAGTTGGTGCCGAAGTTGTAGGTATCGGTGCCAACACCGGCGGCCAAGGCCTCGGTGAGCATAGCGGTACCGGTGACGTAAGCAGCCTTGTTGACCGGGCCGCCCATGTCAAAGGCGCACATGCAGCCGATGGCAAGACCCAGGACGACGGCGCCAGAGGCGGACAGGCCCTTGAGGAAGTCCATCATGGCGGTGTTGATGGCAGCCATGGGGCCGGAGATGCCGAGCATGACCAGACCGACGATGGCGGTCGAGAACAACGGGTACAGGAAGATAGCCTTGAGGCCGTCCAGGTTCTTGGGCAGACCGGCAAAGACCTTCTCGAGCAGCAGGATGACATAACCGGCGAGGAAGCCGCCGACGATGCCGCCCAGGAAGCCGAAGCCCACACCGGTGCCGCCAGCGTCAATGAGCGTAGTACCGTTGGGCCCCTCGACGACAGGCAGACCCTGGATGGCGATCATGCCGGCAACAAAGCCGGGGACGAGCGCCGGGCGCTTGCCGATGGACTCGGCGATGTAGGCGGAGAGCACCGGAACCATGAGGTTCATGGCGATACCGC
The DNA here is from genome assembly GCA_900551195.1 of uncultured Collinsella sp. Taxonomy (GTDB): domain Bacteria; phylum Actinomycetota; class Coriobacteriia; order Coriobacteriales; family Coriobacteriaceae; genus Collinsella. The sequence goes on along the minus strand of URVD01000135.1, from coordinate 3,300 downwards.
CGATAATCTTGAGCATCGCGGCAAAGCTGTTGTAGTCGGCAGCCGTCGAATCGAAGGACGTGATGCCCCACAGGAACGAAACGGCGGTCAGAACACCACCGGCAACGACGAAGACCAGCATGTGGCTGACGCCATTCATGAGGTGCTTGTAGATGACGTGGCCGATGGACTCCTTCTCCTCGACCTCATCCTCGACATCGGCGGCAGCGGAAACCGTATCGTCGCCCTTGGCGGTGAGCGCGTGGTCAATCAGCTTTCCGGCGGCCTCGACGGACAGGGCCTTGGAAACGCCGACGGAAACCATGGGCTTACCGGCGAAACGCTCAGCCTGGACATCCTTATCGGCTGCGACGACGACGGCCTTGGCACCGGCGATCTCGCTCTTGGTGAGCTCGTTCTCGACACCGACCTGGCCATGAGTCTCAACCTTAATGGTCAGACCTCGCTCGGCGGCCGCCTTCTCCAACGCCTCCTTCGCCATGAAGGTGTGCGCAATGCCGGTCGGGCAACCGGTCGCGGCGATGATGTCAAACTTAGCCATGTGTCCCTCCTTTTTTAGTTTTGCGCCCGCAGGCGCTCCCCTACACGCGCGTCCTTGCGCGCTTTTCCACAAATGAAAGATACCAACCTACCGTCCGCGTGAGAAGAGACAAGGCGCAATTCTCCGGTGAAAGGTTCTTTCATAACCGTAAACGGTAGGTGAAAGTTTACCATCAACACTTGAAACGGCAAGGTGTATCTTGTAATTGAAAATGCCCGTATACTATGGCATTGAAAAACAAGTCCGATTTTCATGCCAACCAGGAGCCACCCATGACCGATAGCAGCAAGAGCGCGCTCTCCCTTATTAGTACGCACAAAGGGTACAGCGAGTCCGAGCAGCGCATTGTCGACTATATCCTAGAGCACCAGTCCGAGGCTCCGCGTCTGACAGCCGCCCAGCTCTCGCGCGCCGCTGCCACGTCCGAGGCGACGGTCTCGCGCTTCTGCCGCAAGCTGGGCTTTGGCAGCTTCCGCAGCTTTCAGTTTTCGTTGGCGCGCGACTTGGAGAGTCAGCGCAACGAGGGCCTGACCGACGAGGTCTCGCTCGACAACATGGAGCAGAGCCTTAAAAATATCCTCGCCGCCAAGGTGAGCGAACTGAATGCGACCATCGACGGCATTGATCACGACACCTTGGCCGCAGTTGTGCACGCACTTAAGAATGCCGGCGTTATTGAGTTCGCCGCCGTGGGCAATACGAACGCGGTCGCGCTCGATGCGACATTTAAGTTTTCGCAGCTGGGTCTACGCTGCATGGCAAGCACCATTAGTGAGACCGCAATCGGGTTTGCATTGACCCTAAAGCCCGGTGACGTTATCGTGCTCATCTCGAACTCGGGTAAGTCACGCCGACTGAATCGCATGGCAAAAGCAGCTCGCGAATGCGGTGCTACCGTAGTCGTCATCAGCAGCGACAGCAAGTCTCCGCTTGCTCGCCTGGCCGACTACACCTTTAATACCGTGAACCACGAGGCACTGCTCACCACGGGCGACTTTGCATTCTCTAAAATCAGCGCAACGATGATCATCGAGGTGATCTACAACTTCCTGCTACCCGAAATCGAGGACGCGCGCGAGCATATCAGCTACTACGAGGAGCTCATCCAGCCGGATAAGATCGTAGAGTAGGCAACTTGGGGAGCCGATAGACGCCACTCGCCACGAAACCGGCCCATCTACTACGTTTTATCCGTATGGCCCAACCACATACCTGAAATAGAGAAAACCGCAGGCGTTCTACCTGCGGTTTTCTTTTTGCAATTCTTGCCGTGGTTTCCTATAGCCTATTAAACGTGGCAGCAGGGTCGGACTTACACGTAGCGGCTCGGTCTAAGCACGCGCTTCTTCCAGCATCTGCTTGGCGTGCGCAAGGCTTGCCGCCGACTGGTCGCCGCTCAGCATACGGGCGATCTCTGCGGTACGGGCGTCCCCAGCCACCTCATCCAGATGCGTTTGGGGAACATCGCCGGGCTCTTTACTGACCACGTAATGCTTGTCGGCCATGACCGCAACCTGCGCCAGGTGGGTTACGACGATGACCTGATGCGTGGCGGCAAGATCGGCCAGCACGCCAGCAAGAGCACGAGCCGTGGAACCACCGACACCGGCATCGACCTCGTCAAATACCAGTGTGTCGACGCCGTCAGCATTACCCAAGACCACCTTGCTCGCCAGCATAACGCGACTGAGCTCGCCGCCCGAGGCAATGCGGCGCAGAGGGCGCGGCGTCAATCCGGCACCGCTGCGATACAGAAGCTCGTAGCTCGAAGGGCCCGCGGGTGTCCACTCAGCGCGAGGGAGATCGCGGGACTCCCAGACCAGCTCAGCGCCGCCCATTTCCAGGCGTGCCATCTGACGGCCCACCTCGTGACAAAAACGCGGAGCGGCGGTATTGCGCGCACGCTTGAGTACCTTGGCGGCAGCAAAGAGCTCGCGTTCGGCGCTCCCGAGCGCCTCGCGCGCCTTCCTAATCTGCTCGTCACCATCGTCCACCAGCGACAACAACTCCCGCGAACGGTCACGCATGGCAAATACATCGTCCATGGTGGGACCCCACTGCCGCAGAAGTCCCTTAAGGTCGGAATACCGCTCGCGCATGCGAGCAAGCTCGCGAGGATCGAACGCAACGCCATCGCGATAAGCCCGCAGCTCATTGGCGCAATCCTCGAGTGAGATGCAGGCGTCCGAAAGTGCGTCGGCGATGTCACCGAGCTTGCGGTCAACGGTCGCCATGCGTGAAAGCTCGGCCACTGCGCTGTTCACGGCATCGAGCGCTCCCCCTTCGGCAGTAAGCGATGCATGGGCATCGTTGGCCGTGGCTACCAGCACCTCGGCATGCTCGGAGCGCGGCAGCATCTCCTCGAGTTCCTCATACTCACCCGGCTTGGGGTCAACCTCGGCGATACGCTCCAGGGCGAAGCGCGCCTCCTCGACGCGACTCCCCTGCGCGCGTGAGGCTTCCTCCACACGGCGAAGCTCCTTGGCGGCGGCACGCGAAGCCTTAAAACAGGCGCGATACTTCTCGAGCGCTTCAAGCGCCGCGCGCCCGGCCCAGGCATCAACCATGGCAACATGGTGCACCGGATCGAGTAAGCGCTGGTGCTCGTGCTGGCCGCAAAGATCCATCATCACGCCGACGCGCTCGGAAAGCTCGCGCACGCTGGCGATGCGGCCGTCAATTTTAACGCGGCTGCGGCCCTCGGCAGAAAGGCTGCGCTGTACGGTGAAGCCCTCCGTGTCGTGCGGGCCATCGAACAA
>URVD01000134.1 GCA_900551195.1 uncultured Collinsella sp. | reverse complement strand
CGATTGAACGTCAGATTGCCGCTTAGGGGCGTTTGCAGCGTCGGTAGGTTACGGCGTTCTACGAACGCCGTAACCTACAAAACATCGGCGCAGCGCTTGCAAATATGTGCGTGGCCGTTGTACTCGCCGACGGTGGTGCGGTAGTTCCAGCAACGGTCGCAGCACTCGCCCTCAGCAGCCTCGATGGCAACGGAGAGCTCCTCGCCCTGGGTCAGTTCAACAGCGGAGACGATGTAGAACTCGGCCAGGTCGACGGCTTTGTCGCCAGTCAGCAGCGCGTACATCTCGGCGGGAACGACCGCCTTGACGCGGACCTGCTGGCTCTTGGTGAAGGTGCCGGCGGAGCGGGCATCCTCAAGGGCCTTGGTCACGACGCTACGGAGCTCGAGTGAAGCCTCGAGCACGCCCTCAAACTCATTGGCCTCGTCGACCGTAATGGGCGACTTATACCAATCAAGCAGCGCAGCGTACTTCTGGTGATCGACGCAGCCGGCAGGCGCATACGCCATGGCCTCGTCGACCGTGTAGGACAGGATCGGCTGCAGATCGCGCATGAGCATCGAGAAGAGCTCGGCCAGCACGGTCTGGGCGCTGCGGCGCTCGAGCGAGCCGGGCTTCTCGCAGTACAGACGGTCCTTCAGGGCGTCGAGGTACACGTTGGAAAGCTCGGTAACCACGAAGTCGTAGAGCGCACGGTAGGCACGCGGGAACTCGTAGCTGGCGTAGGCGTCGTCAACCTCGGCCTGAACCTGGGTCAGGCGAGCAACCATGAGCTTGTCGAGCGGCAGCAGGTCGGCAAAGGCGACGCCGTCGGTCTCGGGCTCAAACTGACCCTCGAGCTCGGAGAGCAGGAAGCGCAGCGTGTTGCGGAAACGACGGTAGGCATCGGACGTACGGGCAAGGATCTCATGGTCGATGGACACGTCGGAGCTGGTATCGACGGAGGCAACCCACAGGCGGATGATGTCGGCGCCCATCTCGTCGCAGACCTTGTTGGGGTCGATGACGTTGCCGAGCGACTTCGACATCTTACGGCCCTGGCCGTCGAGCGTGAAGCCCTGCGAGACGACCGCCTTGTACGGGGCATGGCCATTGGCGCCCACCGAGGTGAGCAGCGAGCTCTGGAACCAACCGCGGTGCTGGTCGGAGCCCTCGAGGTACACGTCCGCCGGATACTCCAGCTCGGGACGGTACTCGCAGACGGCCTTCCAGGAGACGCCGGAGTCCCACCACACGTCAAGAATGTCCTTATCGGCCTTGAGGTGATGGCCACCGCACTTGGGGCAGACGCAGGCCTCGCCCAGGTAGCTCTCGGGAGCGTCGGTGAACCAGGCGTCGGAGCCCTTCTCATGGAAGAGCTTGATGACGGCGTCGAGCGTGGCGTCGTTCATGACCTTCTCGCCGCAGTCGGCGCAGGTGTAGCTGGGGATTGGCACGCCCCAGTTGCGCTGGCGGCTGATGCACCAGTCGGGACGCTGCTCGACCATGGCGCCAATGCGGTTGGCGGCATGGGCCGGATACCACTTGACGTTCTCGCGGACCTCTTTGCCAGCCTGCTCGCGCAAACCGGTCTTGTCCATCGAGACAAACCACTGGTCGGTAGCACGGAAGAGCACCGGGTGCTTGCAGCGCCAGCAGTGCGGATAGCTGTGCGTGATCTTCTTCTCGAGGACCAGGGTGCCGCGCTCGCGCAGGAACTCGATAATGTGCGGGTTGGCCTCATCGGTATCCATGCCGCTAAAGGGGCCGCCGGTGCCAAACTCCTCGCCGGTGTAGAACTTGCCGTCGTCATCGACCGGCATGCAGATGTCGGTGATGCCCTCCTTGAGGCAGGCAAAGTAGTCGTCGACGCCATGGCCGGGCGAGTTGTGGACGATACCGGTACCGTCGTCGACGCCGACGTAATCGGCCAGCAGCGCCACGCCCTCGACGCCGTCAAAGATCGGCTGCTTGTAGTGGATGTGGTGGAAGGTCTCGGCAGGAACCACGTAGGGCTTGCCGTCGACCATGACCGGGGTATACTCCCAGCCAAACTCCTCGCAGCACTTGGGAGCAAGGTCCTCGAGCATAACCTCGGCACGACCATCGTGCTCAACGGCGACGTAGGCGGCGCCGGGCTTAAGGGAAACGGCCTGGTCGGAGGGGATGGTCCACGGGGTAGTCGTCCAGATGATGAAGTCGACCGAGCCGTTGAAGTTCTCGAGGCCGGCGGGCTTGGAGGTCATCTCAAAGCGAACGAAGATGGAAGGGCTCGTCTCGTCGGAGTACTCGATCTCGGCCTCGGCGAGTGCGGTGTGACAGTGCTTGCACCAGTGAACCGGCTTGTGGCCGCGATAGATCATGTCCTTATCGAACATGGCCTTGAAGACCTCGATGTCGGCGGCGTCATGCTGGTGATAGAGCGTCAGATATGGGTTGTCCCAGTCGCCGAGCACGCCCAAGCGACGGAAGCCGGCCTTCTGCAGCTCGATGTTCTCGACAGCGAACTTGTTGCAGAGCTCGCGGATCTTAGCCGTGGAGGTCTGGTTGAACTTCTCGGTGCCGAGCTTCTCCTCGACCTTATGCTCGATCGGCTGACCATGGCAGTCCCAACCGGGGACATAAGGGACCTCATAGCCCTGCATCATCCAGTAGCGGTTGATCATGTCCTTGGAAATCTTGTTCATGGCGTGGCCGATGTGGATCGGACCGTTGGCGTACGGAGGGCCGTCGTGCAGCACGAACTTCTTGTGACCCTCGTTCTTCTTCAGAACCTGCTCGTAGACCTTGTTGTCCTGCCAATCCTTGAGTCGCTTGGGCTCGGACTTGGAAAGACCGGCACGCATGGGAAAGCCGGTTTTGGGCAGATTCATCGTCTGCTTGTACTCGTTTGCCACGGTACCCCTTTCATGTCGTGGGCGCGCACGCCCGTTGGGCACCAAAAAAGCGCCCGTCCCTACAAGCTGGGACGAAGCGCTACAAAACGGACAGTACGCCCGCAAAAGCTCTTCGCTTAACCACCCAGCTTAGATGCCCTCGCCCGCGTGATAGCGCGCTCGCATCCGTTACTCGGCTGGCCTGTATCGACGACCATCTCGGCGATGTCTACTAAGACGAACCTACGCGGCACGTCCGTTGGGACCGCAGCTCCGGGGTGATTTTCATCGGTCGCATGCACGGGTTCTCAGCGCTCCCCGCTCTCTGTAGCATGCGGACGGCCGACTACTCGTCCCCATCAACGCTTATGCGGAGTATGCTAGCACGTTCCGCGCCGGCGAAAAACCCTCAACACTGGTTTTATACGTTCGAAATTTCTTGCGGACGTGGACCTTCTCTTGGAGCAAAATACCTGTAAGCACTTTATCGAACGAAAGAAGGTACCTATGCGCACAATTGGAATGAGCGACTATACCGTCGGCGAAGACTGCTTTGACGAGCTGCCCGGAGCGCTGGCCGAATACGGAGCGACCAAGGTCGCAATCATCGGTGGCAAGCGGGCACTGGCCGCAGCACTTCCCGGTATCGAAGCTGTGCTGGCAGGTACCGACGTCGAGATTCTAGAGACGCGCGTCTACGGTACCAACAGTACACGCGCCAATATCGCCAAGGTCGTAAACTCCCCCGCCTGCCAGGAAGCCGACGTGCTTATCGCATGCGGCGGCGGCAAGGCGCTCGACACCGTGAAGACGGCGGCCATCGAGCTCAAGAAGATCGTCTTTACGGTGCCGACGATCTGCTCCAACTGCTCGGCCGCGACCGCCATTGCCGTCGTCTACAACGACGACGGCTCGCTCGAGGGCTATTCGTACCCCAACCGCCCCGCGCACATCTTCATCAACCCCAAGATCATCGCCGAGGCACCGGCAGAGTACTTCTGGGCCGGCGTGGGCGATGCTCTGTCCAAGCAGCCCGAGGTCGAGTACGCCACGAGCGCCGGTAACCTGGAGCACACCGCCGGTCTTGGCCTGGCACTCGCGCACACCTGTTCCGAGCCGCTGTTTACCTATGGCGTCCAGGGTCTTGAGGACGTGCGCCAGGACCAGTCGACCGAAGCCGTCAAGCAGATCGCGCTCGACATCGTGGTCAACACGGGCTATGTCTCGAACCTGACCAACCAAAACGATTACTACTACAACTCGAGCGTGGCGCACGCGTTCTACAACGCCACGTGCAGCATTCCTCGCGAGGGCTCCTACCTGCACGGTGAGGTCGTGAGCCTGGGCGTGCTGGTGCTGTTCGCCTACACGGGCGACACCGAGAACCTTAAGCGCTACGCCGCCTTCAACAAGCAGATGGGCCTGCCCGTGACGCTTGAGCAGGTCGGGCTATCCGAGGCCGATATCCCTGCCCTGTGCGAGTACGCGCACGCCACCAACGAGTGGAAGCAGGGCAACCCGGAGCCCTTCACCGACGAAAAGTTCGCCGCCGCCATCAAGACCGCCAACGCCTACGGCCACACGCTCTAGGACTGGCCCAAAACCACCACAAAGGGGACAGGCACCTTTCTGGTGGTTTTTTATTGCTCCAGCATTCAATTCGTACTCGAACCCGATTCTTTACGAGAAAGGGTTCGGGTACGTTTTTTGTTTATCGGAAATTCTGCGGAAGGACTACTCGGAACGGTAAACAGGAACGAACAAAGGCGGGGTATCATCGTGGTGATGGTATCCTGCCTTTTGTTTTACGGGATCAAGGTCGCTTTATACGAACTTGATCGCCACTTATATGGCGCATTGATGGCAATTGCTTCGTACGTGCGTACCGGGAGCCAGTACACCTCTGGCAAGGCGTAGCACACTAGACTTTGTTCCAAAGTCCGCGTGCTAAGGGGGCAGGCCCCTTAGAATTCCTGTGGAGTGTGTACGCACGTACGCAGGAAAACGGCATAATTTCGCTATATCAGGGCGTTCTTTCATTGGAGAGTATGGTATACACGGCTTAGTTCAACAAATAAGAATTTATATATAAAGGAGAATATTGATGAAACTGTTTTTATGTTCGCACTTTTCAAGTGTAGGAAGTCTGATAAAGGAGGAAATTGAAAATAAAAAAGTCGCATTTATTCCAACAGCTTCGCTGCGTGAAGGCTACACCGGTTATGTCGGCTCGGCTCGAAAATTATTCAAAAAGT
>URVD01000133.1 GCA_900551195.1 uncultured Collinsella sp. | reverse complement strand
GAGGAGCCAAATCGAAATACGTCGGGCGGGGTCGGAGGGCCCGATGGGATGGATTTCGGCCGAGGCTATTCGTCGCCGAAGCTGATGCCCAACGCCTTGGCCTCGCGCACCAGGTAGCTCTGGGGGTCGACATATTTGAGCTTGCCGGCGACCTCCTCGAGCGGCATGTGGCACATCTTGCCGTCACGCAGGGCAATCATGTAGCCAAACTCGCCGCGCAGGCATCCCAGTGCCGCCTCGACGCCGCACTGGGTCGCAAAGATGCGGTCCTGGGCGTCGGGTTGGCCGCCGCGCTGCGTGTGGCCGGGGATGGCGACGCGGGTCTCGCGACCAGTCTTGGCCTCGATCTCCTTGGCGATGTCGTAGACGATCGACGGACTCGTGCGCTCGGCGAGCTTTTTCTTGTACTCCTTCTTGGGCAGCGCTGCGTCCTCCTTGGAGATAGCGCCCTCGGCGACGGCCACGATGGTAAAGCGGCTGCCGGTCTCCATGCGATGCTCGATGGTCTTGATGACGTTGTCCATGTCGTAGGGGATCTCGGGAATCAAGATGACGTCCGCGCCGCCCGCGACGCCGGCATACAGCGGAATCCAACCGACCTTGTGGCCCATGATCTCGATGACAAACACGCGGCCGTGACTCGAGGCAGTGGTGTGGATGTCGTCGATGCACTTGGTGGCGACGTCGATGGCGCTCGTAAAGCCAAACGTCAGCTCGGTGCCCCAGGTGTCGTTATCGATGGTCTTGGGCAGGGCGATAACGTTGAGGCCCTCTTCGCGCAGGCGGTTGGCGGTCTTGGTGGAGCCGTTACCGCCCAGCATAAACAGGCAGTCGAGCTGCAGCTTATGATAGGTGTGGACCATTGCGGGCACCTTCTCGACGCCGTCGGCCTCGGGAATGTCCAGGCGCTTGAACGGCGTGCGGCTCGTGCCCAGGATGGTGCCGCCACGGGTGAGGATGCCGCTAAAATCGGCGGGCGTCATGACACGGAACCTGCTGTAGATAAGGCCCTGGTAGCCGTCCTCAAAACCATAGATCTCAATAGGCTCTTCGCTATTGGTCATAAGCGTTTTGACAATGCCGCGCATGGTGGCGTTGAGCGCTTGACAGTCGCCGCCACTGGTAAGAAGACCGATCCTAAGCATGATGAATCCTTCCGGGCAAGTTATAACATGCGCATAAGTTTACCCCCGCACACTGTTGATACGGGGGTAAAACGTGTTAGCTCAAGCGTATAGAAATGTAAACAACGCCAGGCGAGCGTAAAGTCGACGGGCCTGGCTCCTTACAGTGCGAATGCGTCGATGTCGCCCCAGTGGCGGCGCAGCGTGATGGCGGCAGCGGGCTCGGTGTTGTCAAAGACGACCGACCACTGCGTGTTGCTGGTGATGTCTTCCGGATTGGGCTCTTGCGCTGCAGCGCGTAGGGCCTTCCAAGCGACTGCCTCGTCTTGGGCGCCGGTATGGGCGTCGAGGACATCGGCGATTGCGGCGGCGCGCTCTTTACCATGGCCTAGCTCGCCATTCTTTTGGTTAGGCAGCACTTCGTCGCCATAGCAGGCGTAGAAGTTCGTAACCTGGGTTACAGGAGTCGCTTTGAAAGCGCGGTCCGGATCGCGCGGATCCCACTCTACTACGCGCGCGTCACCGGCGGCGTCGTTTATAAAGAAGTGGTAATCGCGTCCTGCCATGGCGTGCATGTCGTAGGCGGAAAGCAGGTCGACAGCTTCTTGCGTGGTGGCGGCACGGTCGAGCACCAGACGGATGGCGAGCGAGGTATTGATGACGGGGCGCTGCGTGTCCTGGTCACAGGGTTTGGAATCCAGGGTGAGCACGGCAATGGACACGCCACATTCGTTGACGCCGTCGAGCTGGGCAAACGGGCCCATGAGTGCGGCGGCGCGTCCGGCGACGGAGTCAAGCGGAGTGTTATCGCCCAGGTTGTTAAGGGCGGCAAACCCGATGGAGGCATAGCCGCCGCGTGGGTGATTGCGCACCAGCAGCGCCGAGGTGTCGTCCTTAAAGTCGTAATTGCGACCGGTACGCACGCGGCCTTCGGCATCTACGGCGACAAAAGCGCTGCAGGCAAACTGGGGCGCCTGGACATGTGCCGGCACACCGGGCAGCACCTGCGCCACCACGGCATCGATGTAGGCCTGGTCGTCGCGTACGCCGGCGGCGATGATGCGATCAAGATCGTAGTCGTAGGCGATGTCGATTGCGTACAGGTCATAGCCATCCGCGTAGCCGGTCAAGCGTTTGAGCGACGCGGCGGACTTGATTTGCTTGTGATAAACGATACCGGTGGCAGCGGCAAGGCCGACGGCGACACCCGCGACACCGCAGGCGATGGCAATGTTACGTGGCTTCATGACGGCTCCTCTCGTCCTGTTAGCGCAATTGTCGCAAAAGGAGCGCGGACATGATGGCTCAACTTGGCGAGCGGCGCGGAATTAAGCACGGAATGAAGAGTGCGGCGCTGGCGTGGCGGGGTATGCTGGAGGGGACCATCAACCCAGCGAAAGGGGAGAGCATGACGGATCAGGAAACGATCGAGCGCGTGCACGTGACGGCCGACGATATCGAGGCCTCCAACGACCTTATCGACTTTATCGAGGCATGCCCCAGCATGTTCCATACGGCAGCGACCATTATGGCCGAACTCGACGAGGCGGGCTTTACCTACCTGCCCGAGAACGCAGCGTGGGACATCGAGCCGGGCGGGCGTTATTACACGCAGCGCAACACCTCGAGCGTCGTTGCCTTTAAGGTGGGCGAAGACCTGGCCGCTACGTGGGGCGAGGACGGCGTTGCCGGCGACTATCATTTTCAACTCACGGCGTCACACAGCGATTCGCCGACGTTTAAGGTTAAGGCCGTGCCCGAGCTCGACGGCGCGGGCGAGACGCTGCGCCTGAACACCGAGGCCTACGGCGGCATGATCGACTACACCTGGTTCGATCGCCCGCTGGCACTTGCGGGCCGCGTGCTGGTGCGCGAGGGCGACCGTATCGAGAGCCGCTTGCTCGCTACCGAGCGCGAAGTTGCCATTATCCCGAGCCTTGCCATCCATATGAATCGTGGCGTTAACGAGGGCTTTGCGCCCAACCGAGCTGTCGACCTGTGCCCGCTCATCAGCGCCGGCGACCTTAAGCAGGGAGATTTTGACGCCCTGATCGCCGACGAACTGGACGTTGAGCCCGAGCAAATTTTGGGTCGCGACCTGTTCCTGGTCAATCGTCAGGATGCACGCATTTGGGGCTGGGCCGACGAGTTTATCTCGACGCCCAAGCTCGACGACCTGGCCTGCGCCTACACCTCGCTGCAGGCATTTTTGGGTGCCGAGAATGCGCACGACGTTTCGGTCTTTTGCTGCTTTGATAACGAGGAGGTTGGCTCCGAGACCAAGCAGGGCGCCATGTCGACGTTCTTGGCCGACGCGCTGCGCCGCATCAACGGGTCGCTGGGCTTCGATGACGAGTCGTACCACCGCGCACTTGCCGCTTCGATGCTCGTGAGCTGCGACAACGCGCATGCCGTGCACCCCAACCACGCCGAGAAGTGCGACGCCCGCAACCAGGTTGTGCTTAACGGCGGCATCGTCATCAAGGAGGCCGCCAACCAGCACTACTGCACCGACGCCTTTAGCCGCGCGGTGTTCCAGGCCATTTGCGATGACGCCGACGTGCCCACGCAGGCCTTTGCCAACAAGAGCGATATGGCCGGCGGTTCTACCCTGGGCAATCTGTCCAATATGCAGGCGAGCATGCATGCCGTGGACGTGGGCCTGCCGCAGCTTGCCATGCACTCGAGCTACGAGACCGGCGGCGTGCGCGACGTAATGTACGCCATCCGCGCCCTCACCGCCTTCTACGAGCGTGACCTGACCATCAACGGCGCCGAAAGAGTGGAGCTCTAAAACCTGCCAAAAAGGGACAGGTTTATTTTGGCAGGTTTTATCTGGGCGAATGCAAAGGGTGAAACCGAACTAGATCTGCGATACGTGGCCGCCGAGGTGCAGTGCGCCTCGGCGGCTTTTTGTGTACAGAGTACGGCTAATGCTTATAAATGCTATACATGCTTTACGTATCTACCATAGAGCTTTATGATATTTTGAAGTATTAAGGAGGGGTCATGACCACAACAGCCGCTCAGATCAACGTACGTCTCGATGCCGATCTTAAAAGGAGTGGGGACGCCGCTCTCTCCAAGGCCGGTATGACGCCGAGCCAAGCGGTGCGAGCGCTCTGGCAGCTTGCAGCATCGCTGGCCGATCGCCCCGGTGCGCTCGAGGATATCCTGCTGCCCAGTCGTGCCCGGGCGGAACAGCGCGAGCGCGAAAAGGCCGCCAAACGTAAGCTCGAGCTTATGGATCAGGGGTCGAAGCTGTTCGCTGCCGCTTGCTGTGAGTCGGGAATCGATATGGTCAAGGCTCAGCCATCGGACGACGAAGAGCTCAAACGGAATGCCTATGCGGATCGCTATGGCGAGGAGATGAGCTGGCTCTATGAGTGAGACTCCAAAGCGCATCTTGGTTGACACCAACGTGTGGCTCGATTACTTCATTCCCTCACGACGTGGTCGTTCGGTGGCGATTGAGTTTTTACGCGATGCATGCACGGCGCAGGTTGATTTGCTGTATGCGGCGACATCGTCCAAAGACCTGTTTTATTTGATTTCAAGCGAACATAAGGCATGGTATCGGCGAGAGCACGGTTCGCTTTCCCAGTATGCCGCTACGGTAGCGACTTCGCTTGCATGGGATTGTCTTAGCGTGCTGTCGCAGCTTGCCACGCCAGTGCCCTGTGACCTGAGCGACATCTGGATGGCGAGCAGACAGCGTGAGCTCCATAGCGATTACGAAGACGATTTAATCATTGCGGCAGCGATACGCGCTCAAGCAGATCTACTGGTCACCAACGATGTCAAGCTCTGTTCGCATGCTCCCGTCGCAGCAATGAACGTCGAAAACGCAAGAAACTATCTAACAACGCTTAAATAGCGCTAGACCCCTCTGGTCGAATAATGGTCAGCGAGAGTCCACAGGTAGGGCCGCGCCAGCAAAGCGCCGCAGGTTGAGCAAACGTCAGCGAGCGGTGTCCAGGGCGAACAAGTTGGCATGAAAAAGGCAAGGCATAGACCTTCTGGTCATGC
>URVD01000132.1 GCA_900551195.1 uncultured Collinsella sp. | reverse complement strand
GTTGTGTATAGTCGGCGTAATCGGATACTGGACCGCCGCTCAGCAGGCTCGCCGTACGGTTCATGTAGCTCATGAGCTGCCCAAAGTGTGCAAACTGGGGGTTTTGGCTATGCGCATAGAAATGCGGCGGGCAGTCCCAGTCGGGGAAGGCGGCCATGCTAAAGGCATGCGGCACAAACCAATTGACGCCGCGCACCAAAAAATGATCGGCGATCCACTTCATCTCGCGCAGGCCTTCGTGCCATCCAAATGCGCCAAAGACCTCGGCTATGCAGCGCCCCTGCTTTTTGGGATCGAGGTGTGCTGCCGAGGAGCCCAGCTTGGGCAGCACGTAGTTATAGAACTCGAGGTCCCATACGCCGCGTCCGTAGCTGTGAAGGCCGCGGTCCATGCCGGGTACCAGCTGGTTGATCACGATGTCGACGCCCGCCATGTCCTGACCGCCCACGGCGCGGAAGTAGTGCCCGGCGCCCACGCCCAGGCGCGCGTGGCAGTCCTTGTCCTCGATAACGTGGCCGATGTACTGCACGCCGCGCGCGCGGCACCAGTCTCCGAGCTGGTCGCAGAAGCACTCCTTATAGAGGGTGCTCGCGATGTCCATATAGACGTGGCGTACGTGCGCGCCGGCCGGCTCGCGGTCCCACAGGTGCGGGAGCTCGGCCAGGTAGCGCTCGCCCAGTGCCGCGCGTAGGCGACGCTCAAGCTCGGCCGACCAGGGTAGGGGCGCGGTGGCCTTGCCGATGAGCGTGTCCGAGATGCCATCGGGGCCCGTGGTGCCCTTCTCGTTGGCAAATCCGGGCTCATCGGAGAAAAAGCCCAGGATCGTCTTGCCAAACTCATCGCCCAGATGCTCAAAATGCGGCTCGTAGACAGCATCGATGAGCTGCGCCACCGAGGCGCGGTCGACCATATTGATGTAGTCCTCGTTGTAGGAGGTCTTGCCGCTCGTGAACATCACGCATACCTGCGTGAGGCCCGCAGGTGCATCGAAGACCAGGCGGCTGGGGTTGCCGTCTGCATCGTCGATTACTCGGTAAGCGACGTCGACGGGGCTGCCGTCCTGCATAAATGTCACGCCGTGGAAGCGCTCCGTTTTGTCGAGCATGTTGGCGAGCGCGATGCTCGCGGCGGACGTGGGGCCCACGATGTCGAACGTGCGGTGCGTGAGCACGATCTTGCGGAGCTCGGGCACGGCCTCCTTGACGGCGCCGTTGGCAAAGCCCGTGGGGAAGTGCGCGTCGTCCAAGATCCAGAGCTTAAGGCCTAGCTGCCTGCACTCGTCAATGACAAAGCGCAAGTCGCGCCACCAGCCCTCGCCGCAAAAATCGGGGTGTGGGCGGCTTTCGAGACAGACCTCGTGGATGTCGGCGCCGGCGATCTTTTCCAGATACTCGGCAATGGTCTTATGGCTCTCGCCCTTCATCCACAAAAACGGAAGCACATGGTTGTCGTATGTACCCTCGAGCACCTGCTGATAGTGCGCGGTCATGTATCCTCCTTGGCTCGATCGATCTGCTGCATAGCACAGATTATGGACGCGTCGGCGCGTTCTGCTAATATCTGAATCACGACGAACTATGACCAAATCAACGATTGGCAAGCCATGGAGATCGACGAGCTCGAGCGTAGGCTCAGCGAACTGAGCGCCAGTGAGATCACTTATAAAGACGGCATGGCATTTGATTGGTCGATTATGACCGAGCATGTCGAAATCGACGGATGCCCAGTGCGCAAGATTGGGCAGCCAGGGTTTGCCTATGCCCAGCCCGGCATGCCGCGTGGCCTGACGATAAGGAAAAACTCGCGCTTTAATGCAGTTCCCGAGCACGTGCATGATTACGTGGAGATGAGCTATGTGTATCGCGGGCGCTGCCCGCAGACGGTGGCGGGGGAGAGGCTCGAGTTGCGCCGCAACGAGGTGCTTTTGCTCGACGCCCTTTGCCCTCATGTCGTGGCGGCGCTCGGCGAGGACGACATCATGCTGAGCATGACCGTTTCACGCTCTTTTTTGCGCCGGAGTCTCGAGTCGAGCCTCTCGCGCGAGAGCGCGGTCTCGCGGTTTTTGTTCAACGCGCTCAACAGCGAGACGGACCATCGGGGCCATGTCCGTTTTCATTGCGGCGAGAGCCGTCGGATTCGGCGCTACATGCAGGAGATGCTCTGCGAGCTGTACGACCCGAGCCCCAACGGTCCCGAGATCGTTTTGCGTCTGTTTCAGCTGTTTTTGGCCGAGCTCATGGATTGCTACGAGCGCGAGCTGGTGCGCGGCGCGGCGGACGGCGCGGCGGGGCCCACTGCCCTGGTGACGGGAATGCTTGGCTATATCGATTGTGAATTCGCTGCATGCTCCCTCGAGGGGATGGCGGCGGAGTTTGGCTTGAGCCCTAATTATGCGACGGCGCTTCTCAAGCGCCATGTGGGCAAGACCTTTAGGCAGCTTGTGCAGGAGCGACGCCTGGTACGTGCGGCCGAGCTTCTGCGCGGCGGCGCCACGGCCGGGGCGGCTGCGCATGCGGTGGGCTATGAAAACATGAGCTTCTTCTACCGTAAGTTTCACGACAAGTATGGCTGCACCCCCGCGGCATACCGCCGGTAAGCGCGGGGCGGATCGTCTTCGCTCCTTCGGTGTCAAAAAGTTTCAGCTGCAGCGCTGTTGCAGCGCGCGTCTGCGAAAAGAAGTGTCGGGTTTGGCACCCCCTGCCCCTGTCTGTCGCGTGCGTGGGCGATACTCGGCCTATCGACCCGCAATGCAAAGGAGATGCTCATGGCAAACATCAAGTTCCCCGAGGGTTTCTATTGGGGTGGCGCCACGGCCGCCAATCAGTTTGAGGGCGCTTGGAACGTGGACGGCCGCGGTCCTTCGGTCGACGACCATTTCTTGGGCGGCAGCTACAAGGAGCCGCGTCAGATCACGATCGACATCGACCCCGACCGCTTCTACCCCAATCATGACGGTATCGACTTCTACCATCACTACGAGGAGGACATCGCGCTGTTCGCCGAGATGGGCTTTACCATGTTCCGCATGTCCATCTCTTGGAGCCGCATCTTCCCCAACGGCGACGATGCCGAGCCCAACGAGGCCGGCCTCGCCTTCTACGACCGCGTCTTCGACTGCCTGCGCGCTCACAATATCGAGCCGCTCGTGACCCTGTCGCACTACGAAATGCCTTATCACCTGGTCGAGAAGTACAACGGCTGGGCGAGCCGCGAGCTCATCGGCTTCTTTGAGAAGTACTGCCAGACCGTCTTCGACCGCTATCAGGACAAGGTCAAGTTCTGGCTCACCTTCAACGAGATCAACTGCGGCACCCAGGACATGGGCAACCTCTTTGGGACCAGCATGATCCAGGGCTTTGAGGGCCCGGCTTCGGCGGTCCACACCACGCCGCAGGCCCGTATGCAGGCCCTGCATCACCAGTTTGTCGCCAGCGGCCGCGTCGTGCGCTATGCCCACGAGCACTATCCGCAGTTTAAGATGGGCAACATGGACTGCTTCATCCTCTCCTATGCCGCCACGTGCGATCCGGCCGACGTGTTCGCCACGCAGCAGGAGATGAATACCATGAACTGGTACTGCTCCGACGTGCAGGTGCGCGGCAAGTACCCGTTCTATGCCAAGCGCTTCTGGGCCGAAAACGATGTCGAGCTCGTGATGGAGGACGGCGACCTGCAGGATATCGCCGACGGCAAGGTCGATTTCTACACCTTTAGCTACTACATGTCCGGCACCGTGGGCACCCACAAGGATCACGAGATGACCGAGGGCAACATGACCTTTGGCGGCAAGAATCCCTATCTGGAGTCCACCGACTGGGGCTGGCAGATCGATCCGCTGGGTCTGCGCATCGCCCTCAACGAGATTTACGCCCGCTACGAGATTCCGCTGATGGTGGTCGAGAACGGCATGGGCGCCTACGATGAGGTCGAGGAGGACGGCTCCATCCACGACCCGTATCGTATCGCCTACTTGCGCAGCCACATCAAGGCCATGGGCGAGGCCATTGCCGACGGCGTCGACCTGATCGCCTATACCTGGTGGGGCCCCATCGACCTGGTTTCTGCCGGCACCGGCGAGATGCGCAAGCGCTACGGCTTTATCCACGTCGATAAGTACGATGACGGCACCGGTACCTACGAGCGCCGCCGCAAGGACAGCTTCTACGCCTACCAGAAGATCATCAAGTCCAACGGTGCCGAGGGCCTGGATTAATCGACAATATGAGTGCCACCGGGGAAAAGCGTTGGGATGGGCTCGCGATTCGAGTCCCCACCTTAGCATTTGAACCATTTGGCACTATAATCACCATAGGCATGCGCACAACGTTGCGCTTAATCAAGAGGAGAAAACGTATGGGTCTGTTTGACATGTTCAAGAAGAAGGCTGAGCCCGCGACTGCCGCTGCTCCGTCCTCCATCTCTGCTTCTGCCGGCGCCGACGTGCTGTGCTCGCCCGTCAAGGGCAAGGTCATCAAGATGGCCGACGTGCCCGATCCCGTCTTTGGTGGCGAGGTTCTGGGCAAGGGCTGCGCCGTGTGGCCCGAGGACGATCTGGTCTACGCTCCCTGCGACGGCAAGGTGACCGTCACCATGGGCCACGCCGTGGGTCTGCAGTCCGATAGCGGCATCGAGGTTCTGGTGCATGTTGGCGTCGATACCGTCAACATGAACGGCGATGGCTTCGAGGGCTTCGTCAAGGCCGACGACGTCGTAAAGGCTGGCCAGCCCATGCTCAAGATCGACCGCGCCAAGATCGCCGCTGCCGGCTACAAGGACTGCGTCGTCGTGGCTGTGTCCAACACCGCCGAGTTCGCCGACGTCGAGCTCGCCGTCGAGGCTGACTCCGCTGTCTCCGCTGGCGATGCCATCGTCAAGGTCGTCCGCAAGTAGTCTGCGGCAACATAAGGGTGTTTTGGGGTGGTCGGGTTATCCGGCCGCCCTTTTTTATTGCAATGCGGCGGAACGTTTTATTGCGCGTTGGGCGGACCGGTAAACCGTTCGGACGTTAAATCGAGCCGGCTGCGCCTTTGCTTTGCCGGGGGTGTTCGTTAGCGGCTAGTATGGTCTTATTGTTACGACGTGCACCGCGTCGGGAGGCGTGGTGCCGCTTGTTGGGAGGAATGTCATGAAGAAGAAGCTGCTGCTTGCGCCCCTCATGGCCGTC
>URVD01000131.1 GCA_900551195.1 uncultured Collinsella sp. | reverse complement strand
CTCTGTGGTGGCGCAGCTGCTGCACCTCGAGAGCGCCGATCCGGACAAGGACATCTCCCTGTACATCAACTCGCCGGGCGGCTCGGTGACCGCGGGTCTTGCCATCCTTGACACGATGGACTTCATCAAGTGCGATGTGTCCACCATCTGCCTGGGCGAGTGCGCCTCTATGGCCGCCGTGCTGCTGTCCAACGGCGCCAAGGGTAAGCGCCTGTGCCTGCCGAACTCCATGGTGCTCATCCACCAGCCGTCCGGCGGCGCGCAGGGCCAGCAGACCGAGATCGCCATCGTGGCCGACTTCATGCTGAAGACCCGCAACCGCCTGAACAAGATCCTCGCGGACAACACGGGCCAGACGCTGGAGACCATCCAGAACGACACCGAGCGCGACAACTACCTGACCGCTGCCGAGGCCCTCGACTACGGCTTGATCGACCGTATCGTCACCTCGCGCGACCTCGCCGCGAAGGACGCCTAGGATGGCCGGTAACATGCAGGACAACTTTGACGAGAACGGCAACCCCATCCGCTGCTCCTTCTGCGGAAAAGAGCAGGGCCAGGTCCGTCGCCTCGTAAAGGGCCCGACCAACATCTTTATCTGCGACGAGTGCGTTGCCGCCTGCTCCGAGATCCTTGAGGAGTCGCTGGCTTCGGACTTTATGGACGCCGCCCGCAACGGCAAGCTGCCGGGTTTCCTCAACGATCACGGCCAGGCTGCGTCCCAGCCTGCCGTTGACCCCGAGGCCGAGGGCTTTGAGCTCGAGGACGACCGTCAGGTCATCACGCACGTGCCGACGCCGCACGAGATCTATGACGAGCTTTCGGCCTATGTTATGGGCCAGGAGGACGCCAAGCGCGCCATGTCGGTGGCCGTGTACAACCACTATCGCCGCGTGATTGAGGGCGGCGCTGCGGTGTCTGCCTTTGATGACGACATGGGCTCGCAGTTCGATGACGATATGGACGAGGTAGAGCTCGCCAAGTCCAACATCCTGCTGCTCGGCCCCACCGGTACCGGTAAGACCCTGCTGGCCCAGACGCTCGCGCGCATTCTTGAGGTGCCGTTTGCTATCGCCGATGCCACCGCGCTCACCGAGGCCGGCTATGTGGGCGAGGACGTGGAGAACATCCTACTTAAGCTCATCAATGCTGCCGATGGCGACATTGAGCGCGCTCAGGTGGGCATTATCTACGTTGACGAGATCGACAAGATCGCCCGCAAGGCCGAGAACCTCTCCATTACCCGTGATGTCTCGGGCGAGGGCGTTCAGCAGGCGCTGCTTAAGATTCTTGAGGGCACGGTGGCCAGCGTTCCGCCCACCGGCGGCCGCAAGCATCCCCAACAGGAGCTGCTTCAGATCGACACGACTAACATCCTGTTCATCTGCGGCGGTGCTTTTGTGGGTTTGGATAAGATTATCGCCGACCGCGTTGGCAACAAGGGCGTAGGCTTTAACTCCGAGATCGCCGGCCCCACCTCGGTCGACGAGAACGACCTGCTGCGCCAGGTGCTCCCGCAGGACCTCAACGCCTTTGGCATGATCCCCGAGTTCGTGGGCCGTACGCCCGTCGTCACCCAGACGCAGACGCTCGACGAGGACGACTTGGTGTCGATCCTGACCGAGCCCAAGAACGCCGTGGTGCGTCAATACCGCAAGATGTTCCAGCTCGAGGATGTCGATCTTGAGTTTGAGGACGCGGCCCTGCACGAGATCGCCCGCATGGCGCTCGCCCGCAAGACCGGCGCCCGCGGCCTGCGTGCCATCTGCGAAGACGTGCTTCAGCAGACGATGTTCGACCTCCCCAGCGAGGAGGGTGTCGCCAAGGTCATCGTAACCGAAGCCTCCGTAAAGGGCGAAGAACAGCCCCAGCGCATCTATGGGTAAACCTGCCAAAAACGTGCTTGCAAATAGCCTCCGACCATCCGCGGTCGGAGGCTATTTTATATATACGCAATAACCCCAACTACCTGTGTTATTCTGTGTGTTTGTTTAAGCCTCAGCGAAGTCATATCGGACTGAAGTAATCGATACCTAAGGGGAGGAATGCAGACCCTAGCGAGCCTACATTCCTCCCCGATGGGACAGGGAGAGATATATGGAAGAGATGCCCAAGAACTACGATCCGTCGACCAACGAGCCGGCGATTCTGCAGAAGTGGCTCGACGGCGGCTACTACAAGCGCCGTGAGGGCGTGGGCGACTGCACCGTCACCATTCCGCCTCCCAACGTGACCGGCAAGCTCCACATGGGTCACGCCACCGACGACTCCATCCAGGACGCCATCATCCGTATGGCCCGCATGCGCGGCAAGTCCACGCGCTGGGTGCTGGGCACCGATCACGCCGGTATCGCCACGCAGACCAAGGTCGACAAGAAGCTCAAGAGCGAGGGCATCAGCCGCCTGGAGATCGGTCGCGACAAGTTTGTCGACGCCTGCTGGGACTGGACCCACGAGTACGGCGGCATCATCGTCGAGCAGATCAAGCGCATGGGCTGCTCCGTCGACTTCGATAACGAGCGCTTCACCATGGACGAGGATTACGCCCAGGCCGTGCG
This sequence comes from uncultured Collinsella sp., assembly GCA_900551195.1. GTDB lineage: Bacteria > Actinomycetota > Coriobacteriia > Coriobacteriales > Coriobacteriaceae > Collinsella. The sequence goes on along the minus strand of URVD01000131.1, from coordinate 2,702 downwards.
TAAGGTCTTCTGCGACTGGTACCACGACGGCCTGATCTATCGCGGCAAGCGCATCGTCAACTGGTGTCCCAACTGCACCACCGCTATCTCGGACGACGAGGCCGAGTACAAGGACGAGAAGGGCCACCTGTGGCACCTGCGCTACCCGCTGACCGAGCCGGTTAACGGCCAGGACTACATCGTCGTCGCCACCACGCGCCCCGAGACCATGCTCGGCGATACGGGCGTCGCCGTCTCCCCGAAGGATCCCGAGAAGGCCGCCTTCGTGGGTAAGACCGTCAAGCTCCCCATCGTCGACCGCGAGATTCCCATCTTTGAGGATTGGCATGTCGACGCCAACTTTGGTTCCGGTTTTGTCAAGGTCACCCCGGCCCACGACCCCAACGATTACGCCATGGGTCAGGCTCACGACCTGCCGCAGATCAATATCTTTGATGAGCACGCGGTGGTCGTCGAGGGCTACGGCGAGTTTACCGGCATGAACCGCGACGAGTGCCGCGAGGCCGTCATCAAGTGGTTTGAGGAGCACGGCCTGCTCGACCACGTCGAGGAGCACGACCACTCCGTCATGCACTGCTACCGTTGCGACTCCGCGCTGGAGCCGTGGCTGTCCGAGCAGTGGTTTGTGGCCGTCGATAAGCTCAAGGGGCCGGCGCTCGACGCCGTCAATTCCGGCAAGGTCACCTTCCACCCCGCGCGCTGGACGCAGACCTACACCACTTGGATGGAGAACCTTAAGGACTGGTGCATCAGCCGTCAGCTGTGGTGGGGCCACCGCATCCCCGTGTTCTACTGCGAGGACTGCGGCTGGGAGGACGCCCTCACCGAGGACACCGACGTGTGCCCCAAGTGTGGCGGCCATCACGTGCATCAGGACGAGAACGTGCTGGACACTTGGTTCAGCTCGCAGCTGTGGACCTTCGCCACGCAGGGCTGGCCGCAAAAGCCGGAGCTGCTCGAGGGCCATCACCCCACGACGGCGCTCGTCACCGCACGCGACATCATCGCGCTGTGGGTCGCCCGCATGGTCATGAGTTCGCTGTACTTCCTGGACGAGGTGCCGTTTAAGGACGTCGTCATCTACCCGACGATTCTGGCCAAGGACGGCAGCCGCATGTCCAAGTCCAAGGGCAACGGCGTTGACCCCATGGACCTCATTGGCATGTACGGCGCCGACGCCATGCGCTTCAACCTGCTCACGCTGTGCACCAACAACCAGGACGTCAAGTTTGACGCGAACATCGACAAGAAGACCAAGAAGCTCATCGACAGCCCGCGTACCGACCAGGCCAAGAGCTTTGTGACCAAGATCTGGAACGCCAGCCGCTTCCTCCTCATGAACATGGAGGGCTACACGCCCGGCGAGCCCGTCGTGGAGACGCCGGCTGACGCCTGGATGTTCAGCCGCCTGGCCAAGGCCGTGAAGATGGTCACCGAGGGCATCGAGAACTACACCTTTGGCGACATGGCCCGCGGCGTGCAGCAGTTCTTCTGGAACGAGGTCTGCGACTGGTACGTCGAGGTCACCAAGGCCCGTCTGAAGGGCGAGGGCCGTCTACAGGCGCAGCGCAACCTGATCTTTGTGCTCGACACCTCCATTCGCCTGATGCACCCGCTCATGCCGTTTGTTACCGAGGAGATCTGGGACAACATGCCGGCGAGCGTGCTCGACCTGGACGCCGAGGGTAACGTGAACCGCGCCGAGGCGCTCATGATCGCCAAGTGGCCCGAGCCCGCCGACTACGCCAAGTATGTTGACGAGGACGCCGAGCGCGCGTTTGAGCTGTGCCGTGCCGTCGTGTCCGCCGCCCGTGCCACCCGTTCGCGTTATCGCTTGAGCCCCAAGGCCGAGCTCGATGTGGTCGTGCGCGCCGGTGCCGAGGACATCGAGAAGCTTGAGAGCCTGCGCTCCACGATTGAGCCGCTGTCCAACACCGCCTCGCTGGTCATGGGTACCGACGTTGAGAAGCCTGCCGCGAGCATCGCCGTTGTTGACAGCGGCGTCGAGGTCTTTGTGGTGCTCGAGGGCAAGGTTGACCTTTCGGCCGAGAAGGCACGCCTGGAGAAGGAGATCGCCGCGGCCCAGAAGGAGCTTGCTGGCTGCGAGAAGACCCTTGCCAACGAGGGCTTTGTGGCCAAGGCCGCGCCTGCGGTGGTCCAGAAGAAGAGGGACCGTGCAGCTGAGCTCAAGGAGATCCTGGCGGCGCTGACTGCTCAGGTTGCTGACTTCTCGTAAGCGGTACTGGGGGACGCGGTTTGGGGCTTTGCTCGCTACTGCGGACACCTATTCCGCCTTTCTAACGGACGGCGGCTGACTCGACGCTGCAAACGCCTCTGATGGCCAATCTGCCGTTCAACTTCGGGCGCATGGGCATAAGCCCTATGCGCCCTTGTTTCACGGCACCTTGGCTCATCAGAGGCGTTTTCGCTGGCTATCCTCAACCTATACTGTTTTATTTTTCTATGAATGGCGGTTCTAAAAATGCCTAAGCGTTCTGGCTTGTATACCGTTCCTTTTGAGTTTGATTTGCTTTCGTTTGATGAGGCTGTTGGGCTTGCTGCCGATACGGGGCGGATTTCTGGGGATGCTGGTCCTTTGCTCGAGACGGTTGTCGATATGCTTGATGAGCTGGGACGTCCGGATGAGTATTATGATTGCATTCAGGTTGCCGGTACCAATGGCAAGACTTCGACTACGCGTT
>URVD01000130.1 GCA_900551195.1 uncultured Collinsella sp. | reverse complement strand
GAAAGACGGCGCCGCGAAGGCCCAGGGCGGCCGCATCGAGAACGGCCTCTTCCCTGCCTCCCACACGGCCGAAGAGCTCGCACGCATCCAGGAGCTGAGTCAGCGCAACGCCGGCGGACCCGATAGCAGCCAAGCCACACGTCGCCGGCGCGAACGCGATCAGGAGCCCGGCCCCGTCCGCCGCATGGTCAACGCTTGGTGGAACCGCCTGCTCGGCGCCATCTACGGCGGCGGCTTCTCCATGCAGGAAGCGGAATACGAGGAGCACGCCACCCGCCGCGACTATCTCTGGAATACCCTGGGCACCGCCGTGTGGGGCATGGCGTTTCCTCTGCTCACCATCGTGTCCACACAGCTCGTGGGCGCCGAAGAAGCAGGCAAATTCTCCATCGCCTTCGTCACCGGCACGCTCATCATGATCGCGTGCAACTACGGCGTGCGCAATTTCCAGGTCTCGGATATCGACGAAAAGACGTCCTTTGCCTCTTACCAGCTCAACCGCTTGATCTGCGGAACGCTCGCGCTGGCATGCGGCCTGGTATACAGCAGCGCCCGCGGCTACGATGCGCAGATGGCCACAATCGGCCTGGGCGTCTACCTGTATAAGGTGATCGACGGCATTGCCGACGTGTACGAGGGCCGCCTGCAGCAGGCCGACAAACTCTACCTGGCCGGCATGAGCCAAACGCTACGATCCGTCGGCGTCATCGCGGTCTTTAGCGTGGTACTGTTCCTCACGCGCAGCATGCCCATCGCCGCCATGGCCATGGGCATCGCCGCGATCGCCTCGCTCGTGCTGGTCACCGCGCCGCTCGCCCTGCTCGAGACCGAAAAATCGCGCCGCGTGAGCCTGCGCGAGGTCGGTCACCTGTTTATCCAGTGCGCCCCGCTTTTTGGCGCGCTGTTCCTGTTCAACCTTATCGAGAGCATGCCCAAGTTCGTGATGGAAGGCACGCTGGCCTACAAGTATCAGCTGTACTTTAATGCCCTGTTCTTTCCGGCGCAGGCTATTTTGCTGAGCATTGGATTTATCTATAAACCGCAGCTCCTGCGCTTGTCGAGCATTTGGGCTAATCCTCGCAAGCGTCGTCGCTTTGACCTGATTATTGTTGCCGTTATGGCACTGATCGTGGTCATCACCAGCGTGTGCGCCGCATTTATGGCAGGTCCCGGTATTCCCCTCATGAGCTTCATGTACGGCCTCAATTTTGAGCGCTACCGCACGCTGGCACTGCTGATGGTTGTCGCCGGCGGCGTCACCGCGGCCATCGACTTTCTCTACGCCATCATCACGGTGCTGCGCCATGCCGGCGACGTCACCAAAATCTACCTGATCTGCTTCGCCGTAAGCGTAGTGCTGCCGGTGATCCTGATCAACCTGCTGGGTCTGATGGGCGCCGTGGTGAGCTACCTAGCCATCATGGCCCTACTCCTGGTGCTGCTGATTATCGAATACGCCCACATCCGCCAACGCATCGAGCGCGACCGCAACCCCTACGGCGCCTAATTAGCTGCCCCGGTCACCGGAATTTGCGATGGAATCGCCCCGGCTGGAGCCTCGTTGAAGACAATATGCATCACGTAAAACTAAGTGAGTAGATTTTTACCGAATCCCTGACCACACCGACAGAGCACAAGTCTGTGACCTGCGGTTTTATTGAGGCAAATATGTTGGGTGCTCGGCATTTCCAAAAAAGTCTACTCACTTGCATCTGAGAGGCATCCGATAGACAAAAAAACCGCCGCGGAAGGGGGCCGACTCCCTCCGCGGCGGTTGTTTGCGTTGGTTTTGCGACGGTTTTGCCCGCTTGCTACTCGCTGTAGCGGGTGGCGATGGCGGCTCGCACCATGCCGGTGCTCATGAGGTAGGTCACCAGGAAATAGCCGCCATAGGCTGCCAGGAAAATCGCACATGTGAGGCCCACCGTGCCGCCGATGCTCATGTTGCCAAACGTGCTCACCAGCTCGATGATCACCTTGAGCGCCACAAAGGAGTGCGCCAGACCCACTGTCAGCGGGAACAGGAAGAACACCGCTTGCTGCGCCATCACCGAATGGCGAATCTGGCGGTCGTCACAGCCGATCTGCGCCAGCACGCGATAGCTGCGGCTTCCGTCGGCCACATTGGAGAGCTGCTGGATCGACAGAATTGCCGCACATGCAACGACCAGTACAAAGCCAATATAGATGGCTAGATAGCTAATCATGCCGTTCATCTGCGCCGCCTGCGTATAGATCTCGGAGCGTGTCATGAAGATTCCCCACGACCCCGGCTCCTTGCCGTCAACGAGCAGATTATCGAGCAAGGTGTATTTAATGCTCTCGTCTGCCTCGGTCGTATCCATACCCTGTTTGTAATTAACGAGCAGATTACTGGAATACGGCTGCAGGTTAAGCTGGGACAGCAGCTCGTCGGCTACGACCACGGTACCGGGATTGCTGCCGAGTGCCGAGTTGGCGATGGCAGCCGTGTCCTCGTCCGACTTATCGGCTGCGGGCTTGAGCTCATGTCCGCCCAAGGTGAGGGTATGGCCCCCAGCCATGTATTTGGTGTACAGGTCGCCCAGCTCACCGCCCATATCACACGTGAGCAAATACTGGTCGCGGCCAATGCTCACCGGCTCCTCGCCCATCATCTGGCGCAGTTTGTTGTACTGGCTCGCCGGCGTCACAAACAGGCCCATATCATCGGCATTGCTACCCTCGAGCGCCTTGGGGAGCTTTTCGCCCATGGCCTTGCACATCTCGCCCGCCGTCACCGAAGGATCCGAGCCGCCAAGCGTATAGCTCAGATACGAATCAATCTGCACATGCTCGCCGGCAACATCGGCGATATTGACCTTCTTTCCGGCCTCGTTGCCATTATCTGCCGACTTGCCCTTGATACTTTCCGCAACGTTATCGGGATCGATACGGTCACCGTGCCATGCAGAGTACAAATCGACCGTTGCGTCTGCCAGCACCATGCGATCGGCCTCGGAAGGATTGACATACTTCTTGTAGTAGTCGAGCCTATCGGACGCGTAATAGATATACGTCTGCGACATATCCGCCGGCGTATAGCGCTCCAGGTTCTCGTTCATCACGTTGGCGATCGACATGCCGCAGGTCACCGAGGTAATGGCCAGAAACAGGATCATCGCGATAACGCCCATCGAAAAGCACACCGTGTTGACCTTGGCCGCAAGCTGGCGCACGGTAAACATGTTGAGGCCGCGCCAATACACGCTGCGCAGGCTCTGCAGCAGCTTGATGAGCATGCCCGAAAGTCCCCAAAATAGGGCAAAGGTACCCACCGTAACCATGGCCGTGGTGATACCGAACTGGTTCATGGCCTCCTGCAGCTTACCCTCCGTCGCGGTGAGCGGGAACCCGTCGCGCAGCAGACGGTAATAGGCCACGCCCACCAGCACCACGCCCACGACAAAGATGGCAATCGCGATCCAGGGGTTGCGCGTCTTGATGCTCTCGTTGCGACGCTCGGCACCCATAAGCTCGATGAGCCTGGTGCGGCGCACGGCGCGAAGGTTCAGCAGCAGCGTGAGCACAAACATCACGAGCATGCAGGCAAGGGTCAGGTTGAACGCATGCACCGAGAAAAAGAAGTGGAAATTAGCGATCTGCGTCTTAAAGAGCGAGGCCGTAAAGAATGTCATGAGCTGGGAGAGCCCCACGCCCAGCACAATGCCGGCGACAAAAGCGCCGACCGAAACAAATACGGTCTCGAGCGCCATGATCGTGGCGACGCGCCCGCGGCGCATGCCGAGCACCTGGTACAGGCCGAACTCCTTTTTGCGGCGCTTCATGATGAAGTTGTTGGCATACACCATCAAAAAGGCCATGACGCCGGCCAAAAAGTACGTCAGGTAGCCGAGCATGCTGCCCATGAGCTCGGACAGTCCCTCCTCCTTGATGCCGGCAATGTCGACCTGCATCGAGACGGTGTTGAAGGCATAGAAGACCGTGACGCCCAGGGTGAGCGTCAGCAAGTAGACAAGGTAATCGCGGCCGGCGCGGCGGACGTTGCCCCAAGCGAGTTTACAGAGCATCGGAGCCCTCACCGCCCATCATGGCAACGACCTCCATAATGCGGTCGAAGAACTCTCGGCGGTCGGTGTCGCCGCGGCGCAGCTCGGTGAAGATCTTGCCGTCGCGAATAAACAGCACACGGCTCGTGTAGCTGGCGGCAAAGCTATCGTGCGTGACCATGAGCACGGTAGCGCGCAGGCGGCGGTTAAGGGCCTCCAGGCTCTCGAGCAGCAGGCGAGCGCTCTTGGAATCGAGGGCGCCGGTGGGCTCGTCGGCCATAATCATAGTGGGGTCGGCGACGAGCGCGCGAGCCGCGGCAACGCGCTGCTGCTGGCCGCCGGACATCTGGTAGGGATACTTGTCGAGCACCTGGCTGATGGACAGGCGCGCTGCCACATCCTGCACGCGGGTCGAAATCTCTGCCGAGTTTGCGCGGGCGATGGTGAGCGGCAGGGCGATGTTCTCGCGTGCCGTGAGCGTATCGAGCAGGTTGGAATCCTGGAAGATAAAGCCCAGCTCCTCGCGGCGGAACTGCGAGAGCTTGGCCTGCTTCATGCGCGTAACGTCCTGCCCGTTGATGCGAATGGTGCCGCTCGTGGCGCTATCGATGGTCGACACGCAGTTGAGCAACGTCGACTTGCCCGAGCCCGAGGCGCCCATGATGCCAACGAATTCGCCGCGGTTGACGGTAAAGTTGACGTCGTTGAGCGCGCGGGTCACGTTGCCCAGCGCTCCATATACCTTTTCGAGATGCGCGACCTCCAGTACCGGGGTCGCCATTTGGGTGGTTTGCATACCGAGTCCTTTCTTGCGATTAGTCTACGGCATCTATAGTCGCAAGGAGCCGAGTCGGCTACCATCGATATGGCTTACGCTTGCCTTACCGTTGTGTAAGGTAAGGGTAGCCTGCCATGTGTTGATGTGGAGAGAGGACTCCTGTTGAAGACTGTTCATGTTGCCGCTGGGATCATTCGCAAGGAAGGATCTGACGAGCTGCTTGCCGTGCAGCGCGGCTATGGCGACATGCAGGGACTTTGGGAGTTCCCCGGTGGCAAGCTCATGCGCGGCGAGACGCCCGAAGACGCCGTGCGACGCGAGCTTATGGAAGAGCTGCAGGTAAAAGTCACCAACCTGCGCGATTTTTACACCGTTGAGTACGACTACCCCGATTTTCATCTCTCCATGGAGTGCTACTACTGCTCGCTGGCCGATGAATCCGATGAGCCCCAGAAGCGCGACTGCCAGCTCGATATCCGCTGGATTCCACGCACCTCGCTTTCCAC
>URVD01000129.1 GCA_900551195.1 uncultured Collinsella sp. | reverse complement strand
GGGAAAGCCCACGAGCGCGGCATCGGCCATAAGCTTCATCTCGAGCTCGATCCAGTGCTCCTCGGCCGGTTCGCCCAACTGGGCAAAGGCCGGAGCGCGACGCACCGACGTCACAAAGTGCGTGTTGCCCAGACCGCCGGCACCGCCGGGCGCCACGACGACGCGCTCGCCGTCGTGCACCAGGTCGGCAATCTCGAACATCGGGGTCTGCGTCTCGGGATCGAGCTCGCGCACCACGGTACCCATAGGGACCTTGAGAATCAGGTCCTCGCCGCTCTTGCCGTTACGACGGGCACCCTGCCCGTGCGTGCCGCGCTCGGCGCGAAAGTGATGCTTAAAGCGGTAATCGATCAGCGAAGACAGCTGAGCATCGGCCTGGATGACGACATTGCCGCCACGACCGCCGTCGCCGCCATCGGGGCCGCCCTTGGGGACAAATGCCTCGCGCCTAAACGACATGCATCCGGCTCCGCCGTCGCCGCCGCACACGTTAATGCGGCTGATATCGGTGAACTGTGACAACAGAATCGCCTCCTACAAAAAAGAGGGAGACCCTTGAATCCTAAAACTCAAGTGCCTCCCACATATGTGCTCTATGAAGGGTGAATTACGCGTTCGCGAGCGGGCGTACGCTGACCCTGTGCTTGATACCCTTGTGGAACTCAACGGTACCGTCGACCAGCGCGAACAGCGTGTCGTCCTTACCACGGCCAACGTTCTCACCCGGGTGGATGTGCGTGCCGTGCTGACGGACGAGAATCGTGCCCGTGGTTACCGTCTGGCCGGCATAGCGCTTCGTGCCAAGGCGCTGACCGCGGGAGTCACGGCCATTACGGGAGGAACCGAGTCCTTTTTTGTGTGCCATTGTGTATACCTACTCTTTCGTTACGAGTGTAATCTACTCGGCGACGGGAGCCTCGGCAACAGCCTCAGCCTCTGCCTTGACAGCCTTCTTGGCGCGGGAGGTAGCCTGAACCTTCACGATCTTCAGCTTGGTGAGCTGCTGACGGTGACCCTTCAGACGACGATAGCGCTTGCGCTTGTGGAACTTGAAGACCAGCTGCTTCTCGCCCTTGAACTGCTCAACGATCTGAGCGGTAACCTTGGCCTTGGCCAGCTTGTCGGGATCGGTGACGATCTTCTTACCATCGTTGAGGAAGATAACCGGCAGGGTGACCTTGTCGCCCTCATTGCCCTCGATCTTCTCGACGGTGATGACATCGTCGGTGGCGACCTTGTACTGCTTGCCGCCCGTGTTAACGATTGCGTACATGTTTACTTGCCCTTCATGCATCAGTTAGTGCAACAGCCGAATATAGTAGCAGGCGAAAATACCCCCGTCAACGAGTATGTGGAGCAAATCCACAAGTTCGCACAGGTATGGGGCTGACGAGTCGGCCCTCGTCGTCCTCGCATGCTTGATTCTGACGCTCGACATCGTAGGAGCAGATGGTCACGAGGTCTTGCATACCGGTGGAAACAATAGGTGCATCCACGCCCGGGGTCAAGCCCTGCAACAAAACATCAGCAGCAGAAAGCAAAATTTCCGGACGCATGGAGCCCTCGTTGTCGGCATGGGTGTCGAGCATGAGCACCAAATGGTCCGGGCGCTCCCCCGCCGTGAGCTCATAGCCCACGAGCGTGTGATCCAAATCCAAGCGCTTGCTCTTTTTGCCGCGCGCGTAGTCGATGCCATGGTCCGCGCGCAGCGTGTCGATCGCACGACGCACCTCGTCGGCGCTTACGGGCGCCTCGGGATCCAAGTGCAGGTCGATGCGATACGACAGGCGCGTGAGCTGCGCCGTCAACGCCGGCGTGCGCACGTCGATGTACGCCGCCTCGATGGGCGCCAGATCGGCCGGAGACGCCGCAGCCAGGCGCCCAAATGCCTCGTCGTGCGCCACGAACTCGGTCATAAACAGGTCATACCACTCGCAGGTCGACGACGTACCCACCGGCAGCGCCGAAGAGAAGCCCACGCGCATGTGCGGAGAGAAGCCCTGCGTGACGGCATAGGGAAGTCCCGCACGGCGCACGATGCGCTCAATGGTATGGATTACTTCGAGATGGCCCAGGTACTTAAGGCGATCGCGCTTGCCATAGCGAACACGAAGCCTAAAGAGCGAGGGGTTGTCGGTCAGGCGCTCACTCATGCGCGATCACCCATCAATACATTCTTGGCGTGGAGCGTGGGGCAGATCCCGCAGCCGGTGCACGACGTGCGGGTACAGTCGGGAGTCGTGACGCCCTCGAGCGAGCGACGGTACTCGCGCTCGAGGAAGCCGCGCGTGCAGCCGGGGCTCACGTGCTCCCACGGCAGGCGCCAGTCCAACTCGTAGGGCAGGTGCACGAGCTCATTGAGGTCGATGCCGTTTTTGGCAGCAGCCTCCTTCCAGTTATCGAGCGAGAAATGCTCTACCCAGGCGTCAAAGCGAGACCCCGAGCGCCAAGCATCGATGATGACGGGCGTCATGTCACGACCGGCGCGGGAGAGCGCGGCCTCGATGAGCGAGGTCTCGGCATCGTGGTAATGCACGCGGACGGCACGGTTGCGAACGCTCGTGATGAGCAGCTTCTGGCGACGCTTGACGTCGTCGTAGTCGAGCTGCGGGCACCACTGGAACGGCGTGGCAGCCTTGGGGATAAAGACCGAAACCGAGATGGACACCGAGATCGAGCCGCGACGAGCCTTGGGCACCACGGAACGACCGAGCCCCAGCACGTGATCGGCCAGATTGGCGATGGCCACGATGTCCTCATCGCGCTCGCCGGGAAGGCCCATCATAAAGTAGAGCTTCATGCGGTTCCAGCCGGCCTCGAAGGCCGCCTTGGCCGCACGGTCCAGGTCCTCCTCGGTCACGTTCTTGTTAATGATGTCGCGCATGCGCTGGCTGCCGGCCTCGGGCGCGAACGTCAGGCCGCCCTTCTTTTCGCCGGCGACCGACTCGGCCATATCCACGCCAAACGAATCCAGGCGCTGCGACGGAATAGACACGCGTATACCCGTATCCTCCAGGCGACGGTTGAGCCTGCCGAGCACGTCGCGAATGCAGGAGTGGTCGGTCGTGGAAAGCGAGGTCAGCGACACCTCGTCATAGCCGGTCTTTTCCAGACCCTGAATCACCGACGAGACGATCTGGTCGGCCGAGCGCTCGCGCACCGGGCGATACGTCATGCCGGCCTGGCAAAAACGACAGCCGCGGGCGCAGCCGCGCAGGATCTCGATAGACAGGCGGTCGTGAACCAGCTGTGCATAGGGCACGCACGACTGCGACAGCGGATTCGTGGCGCCGAAATCCTCGACGACGCGCTTGTAGACCACGGTCGGCGCATCCTTGCCCTCACGCGGCACGGTGTAGCCATGCGGCGAGCAGGGCTCGTCGTGACGAACCTCATAGAGCGACGGCACGTAGTTGCCGGCAATGGATGCAAGCTGCTCGACAATCTGCGCGCGCGGGACCCCTTCGTCACGCAGGCGGCGATGCAGCTGGCAGGTCTCGAGCAGCGATTCCTCGCCCTCACCGATGAGGATGGCATCGAAGAAGGCCGCGTACGGCTCGGGGTTGTACACCGAGGGACCGCCGGCGATGATGATTGGGTCGTCTTCACCTCGGTCGGCCGCTAACAGCGGAATGCCAGCGAGGTCCAAAGCCTCGAGGAAGTTCGTCACCGCCATCTCGTGCGGCACATGCAGACCGACGATATCAAACGAAGCGACCGGCGCTGCACCCTCGAGCGAGAGCAGCGGAATGCCCGCCTCGCGCATGGCGTCACCCATATCGGGCCACGGCACATAGCCACGCTCGCAGGAGATGCCCTCGGCCTGGTTAAGGATGTTGTAGAGGATGGCGATACCCTGGTTGGGCAGACCGACCTCGTATACGTCCGGATAGATCAGACAACAACGGTAATCGGCATCGGCCTTGAAAAGCGTGCCCCACTCGTGATCGATATAGCGACTCGGCTTCTCGACCTTGGCGAGCAACGGCTCAATTAAATGAAAACAGTCTTGGTATGCAACGCGCAACGGAAAACCCCTAAGCAGCGAGATCTGATGCGTCCTGATAGGACGCCATAGGACGGGTAGCGCCCACGACCGTGGTCACCAGATCGCGAACGCGGGAGAACGTGGCAGTGACCACCTCGTTGGCACGGCTGTAGTCGACATCGCGCTCGTAGAGCGAAACGAGCGCACGGCCCATGCCATAGGTGCCCGCGGCAGCAGTGAGCGCCTTGACGGCAAACCCAATATGCGGCGTCTGCTTGACGAGCGCGCGGGTGACCGCGCGGATCACAAGACCGCCGACAAGCACGCCCGCGACCTCGTAGCCGCGCTCGGGCTTAATGCCGCGTCCAAAGACGGCAGCGAGCTCAAAGAGCATGCCCACCTGCGCCAGCGCCATAACGGGATAATCGGCGCCCGGCAAAAACACCAGCGCACCGGTCGCCATATTGGTGAGCGCGCACGAGGTGATGATACGGTTGGCCGCCGCGATGCGCATGAAGGCAAAGTTCGCCGCAAAAGCCGTTTCCTTTTCGGTGCGATCGAGAATCCAGCGGGCAAGCGTCTCGAGCAGATACGTCTTATCGATTGCCGCTACCACGCCGAGCATGGGCGTGGACTCCTCGATAAACGGCACCTCCACAGCAGACTCGGCAAGCACGCACACGGGCGCGCCGGCGATCACGAGCTCCTGCACGGCACTCTCCAAGCGGTCGGAACCACACGAGAGCACCAGCACCACATCGGTATCGGTCTTTGGAGCAATTCGCTCCTCCCGCAGACGCTCGACGCGCACAATGCCCGAGGTCGTCTGCGGCACAAAGGCGTCACGCACCGTCTCGGCCAGAAAGCGCGAGGCGGACGAATCCAGATAGACCGAGACGCGCACCGGCGTATCGGAATCCTTCTTAACGGACGCGCCCATCTTAAAAGCGCGGGTCAGCTTATCTACGGGAATTTTCATAGCAAACCCCTCCAGCGGTTACGCGGCGCCCGAACGATGCCGCCATATGGATTGTACGATACCCACCGTCAGCAGCTGAATCATCATCGAAGACGAACCGAAGCTAATAAACGGTAGCGGAATACCGGTAATCGGCATCATGCCAATGCACATGCCGATGTTTTCGAAGGTCTGGAACGCCCACATGCCAACGATGCCCACACACGATAGGCGCAAGAACAGCGACTCACACTTAAAGGCGACGCGAATCGTCGAAAAGATCAGCAGCACGTAGAGGCATAGGAGCAAAAAGGAACCGCAAAAGCCAAAGGTCTCGGACAGGAAGGCGAAGACGAAGTCGGTGTGGAACTCAGGCAGAAAGCCGCCGGCCGACTGCGTCGCATGGCCCAAACCCTTACCAAAGAAGCCGCCCGAGCCAACGGCGAT
>URVD01000128.1 GCA_900551195.1 uncultured Collinsella sp. | reverse complement strand
GAAGTTACCCCATGCGGACAGCTGCGGGATCTTAGTCGCGTTGGAACAAGCAACCCAACATATAAATCTGAATTTGGATGGGAGGGGCTTGTTGCTGGTAGGGGCGTTGAAGCGCGAGTGACACTTTGGGATGCGTGGCGGCCTGGGTTGGGTCGATGATTTGGGATGAGCTTCTTACTTAGGTGAAGAGGGGCTTTATGGCTGAGAGGTAGTCTTTGGCTACGTCGGCTTTGTTTGCTTGGAAGTTGTGCCAGGCCCACCATTGGACCATTCCTACGAAGCTTGAGGCTATGTGGTGTAGTAAGAAGCTGCGGTCCATGGTGGCGGCGGGGCCTGCGGGGTCGACGGGGACGGTTTCGGCTGCGCGCGACATGATGGTCTTGCGGAGGCAGTCGGCGAAGACGCGTGAGCCGGCGCCGGCTACGAGGGCTCGAACGCCCTGACGGCGTTCCCAGAGGTTGTTGAGGATATGCTCGACTTGCACGAGTGGGTCGTCGAGCGGCGTACCATCGTCGTCGAGGGCGTGGGTGCAGATGTCGTTCACGAGCTCGGACAGTAGGTCGTCTTTGCTCTTAAAGAGGCCGTAGAATGTCGCGCGGCCTACGTGGGCACGAGCGATGATGTCGCCGACGGTAATCTTGCCGTAATCCTCTTCGCGTAGCAGCTCGGAGAACGCTGCAACGATGGCAGCGCGGCTTTTTTCTTTGCGGGCATCCATGGCTATGCATCCACGTCAACGAGTAGACAACGGAGCGTGCCAGAGCAACCCTCGTAGGGGCGCTTGCCGGCGCCGTAGCCGACGGCCTCGATGTGGTAGCGTGCCGGCAGGTGCTCGGACGTGCGCAGCGCGGTGACGATGGCGGCGCCCGTGGGCGTCACGAGCTCGCCAGCGACCGGTGCGGGCGTGAGGGCGATATTGCCCGCCTGGCACAGGTTGACGACAGCGGGGACGGGAATGGGCATAAGGCCGTGGGCGCAGCGAATGGTTCCGTGGCCTTCGGAGAGCGACTCGACCACGATGTCCTCAATACCTAGGTCATCGAGGCAGATGGCGACAGAGCAGACGTCGACGATGGAATCGACGGCGCCTACCTCGTGGAACATGACGGTCTCGGGCGTTTTGCCGTGAGCCTTTGCCTCGGCATCGGCGAGTACGGAAAAAATGGCGAGGGCACGACGCTTGGCACCATCGCTTAGCCGTGAGCCATCGATGATGGCGGTGACATCCGCCAAAGAACGGTGGTGATGGTGGTGGGCGTGATGGTGACCCTCATGGTCATGCTCGTGGCAGTGCTCGTGTTCGTGCTCGTCATGGTCATGATGGTGGTGCTCATGCTCGTGCATGTGCTCGGCAGCTGCTTCGTTGCCGTAGAGCCAGGCCATATCGTGGTCGTGGTTCTCGAGCTCCTCTGCAAGCTGGACGTCAAAATCACAGGCGTCGATGCCATGCTTGTTTGCACGCGTGACGGCGATCGTAAAGCCGTCGACCGGCAGTGTGGCGAGCTGTTCGCGCAGGTGCTCCTCGCTGGCGCCCAGGTCGAGCAGGGCCGCGACGGTCATGTCGCCGCTGATGCCCGAGGTGCCGTCGATGATAAGCGTGTGCTGATGGTTGGACATGGAATGCTCCTTAACGGGCGCAGGGTGTGCCGGCGCTCAGATGATTGATAAGACTTGCCTGGTAGGCGGCACCAAAGCCGTTGTCGATATTGACGACCGATACGCCGCTGGCGCAGGAGTTGAGCATGGCGAGCAGTGCGGCTACGCCACCAAAACTTGCGCCGTAGCCCACGCTGGTGGGAACGGCGATGACCGGACAGCTCACCAGACCGCCGACAACGCTCGCCAGCGCGCCTTCCATGCCGGCGATGGCGATGACCACCTGTGCCTGGGCAAGTTCCTCAGCATGCGCGAGCAGGCGGTGCAGGCCGGCGACACCCACGTCGTAGAGGCGGTCGACCTCGTTGCCATAGAACTCGGCCGTCAATGCGGCTTCCTCGGCGACGGGCAGGTCGCTCGTGCCGGCGCAGGCGACGACGATGCGTCCGTTGCCGGTAGGGGAGGGCTTGCCTCCCACGAGGGCGAGCTGTGCGTCCGGGACATATCCCAGGTCGATGCCGTTGTCGAGGAGCTCCGAGGTGCGGTCTGCCTTTTCGGCGTCCAGGCGCGTGACCAGGATGCGCTCCTGGCCGGCATCGTGCAGCGCTTCGATAATGGCGGCAATCTGCTCGGCGGTTTTACCGGCGCCGTAGACAACCTCGCCGGCTCCCTGGCGCACCCCGCGCGAAAGATCGAGCTGCGCAAAACCCAGATCGGCGGTTGGCGCCGTCTGGATGCGCGTAAGCGCGTCGGCAGGGGCGACTGATCCGCCGGCAACATCGCTCAGCAGCTGCTCAAGATCTCGCTTATCCATATATGTTCCCTTCGACGGCGCAAAGTCTAGCACTCAAAGGGTATGTTTCCGAACACTAAGACAAAATTGTTCGGAAACTATAGGACAGACTGATTCAATTGTTAGACGGATCGGCTAGTCACGCAGGATGATGTCCATGGCGAGCATCAGGTTGCGCTCGTCGATGGCAAACGGGGCGGCCTCGCGCGTCTTGGGCTTGGCGCAAAACGCGATGCCCGTGCCCGCGGCCTGAATCATGGGGATGTCGTTGGCGCCGTCGCCGATCGCGACGGTGTGGGCCATGTCGACACCGCACTCAACCGCCCAATCCAGCAGCTGGATGAGCTTGGACTCCTTGGTCACGATGTCTGCCGCCAGCTTACCGGTGAGCTTGCCGTCCACGACCTCCAGGCGGTTAGCGAGGCAAAAGTCGATGCCCGCGGCGGCCACGATCTTGTCGGCGACTTCGTGAAAGCCGCCGCTTACCACGCCGACCTTCCAGCCCTTGCTGTGTGCCGAGCGCACAAGCTCCAGCGCGCCGGGGGTAAACGTCACGCGCTCAAAGGTGCGCTCGAATACGCTCTCATCCAAGCCGGCAAGCAGCCCCACGCGTTCCTCGAGCGCCTGCTTAAAGTCGAGCTCGCCGCGCATGGCGCGCTCGGTGATCTGCGCTACCTGCTCGCCCACGCCGGCCTCCTCGCCCAACAGGTCGATGACCTCCTGGTTGATGAGCGTGGAGTCGATATCCATAACGATGAGGCGTGCGGTCATGACGGGCCTTTCCGAGTGCGGTTGTATTGGGGCACATTGTCGCACGCCGCGCGCTTGGGCGACGGCCAGGCCGCGTCAATTGTTTCGTCTCCGTCAAGTCTTTGGGCAAGAGCTACTTTTTCGCGGCACATCGACGCGGGTGCGATAAGATAGAACGCCATGCCCGGCTGCGCGGTTTACGCAGGCTGGGCAAATCTGTACGACGCCGCCCGGAACGACACGGGGCGGCACAGATCCATAAAGGAGGATCACTGGTATGAGCCAGACCCGTCCCATCGATGAGCATTCCATGCACACCCGTACCTGCGGCGAGCTTCGCTTCGAGAACGTGGGCGAAGAGGTCACCCTCACCGGTTGGGTGAGCCGTCGCCGCGACCACGGCGGCCTTATCTTCTGTGACCTTCGCGACCGCGAGGGCATCACGCAGCTCACCTTCGACCCCGAGCACTCCGACGGCGACGCCTTTAAGATCGCCGAGACCATGCGTCCCGAGTGGCCCATCAAGATCCACGGCGTCGTGCGCGCTCGTGGCGAGGAGACCACCAACACCAAGCTCGCGACCGGCGAGATCGAGGTCCTGACCGACCACGCCGAGGTACTCAATACGTCCGTCACCCCGCCGTTCCAGATCGAGGACGGCATCGAGACCAGCGAGGACACCCGCCTGCGCTATCGCTATCTGGACCTCCGTCGTCCCGAAATGATGGCCAACCTCAAGCTGCGCTCCGACTTCACCTTTGCCATTCGCGAGGCGCTGCACAACCGTGAGTTCATGGAGGTCGAGACGCCCTCCCTGTTCAAGTCCATCGTCCCCAGCCGCATCCAGCCGGGCAACTTCTACGCCCTGCCGCAGTCCCCGCAGCTCCTGAAGCAGCTGCTCATGGTCGGTGGCGTCGAGCGCTACTACCAGGTTGCCAAGTGCTTCCGCGACGAGGACCTGCGTGCCGACCGTCAGCCCGAGTTCACCCAGGTCGATATCGAGATGTCCTTCGTGGACCAGAACGATGTCATGAGCGCGCTCGAAGAGGTTCTTGCCGATGCCTTCGGTCGCATGGGTGTCGAGATGCCCACGCCGCTGCGTCGCATGAACTACTGGGATGCCATGGACACCTATGGCTCCGACAAGCCCGATACCCGCTATGGCATGCACCTGGTCGACCTGACCGACATCTTTGCCAACTCCAAGTTCAAGGTCTTTGCGACCGCCGCAAATGAGGAGGGCTCTGTCGTCAAGGCCATCAACGCCAAGGGCGCCGGTGCCTGGGCACGTGCCAAGATCGATAAGCTCGCCGGCGTGGCCTCCACGTTTGGCGCCAAGGGCCTGGCATGGATCGCCTTCCGCGAGGACGGCTCCATCAACAGCCCCATCGTCAAGTTCTTCTCGGACGAGGAGATGGCGGCTCTGCGCGAGCGCATGGACGTCGAGCCCGGCGACCTTGTGATGTTCGCCGCCGGCCCGCGCCTGCTCTCCGACGAGATCCTGGGCGGCATGCGTTCCCACATGGCCAACGCGCTCGAGATCAAGCGCGAGGGCCACGACTTCCTGTGGGTCGTCAACTTCCCGCTGTTCCATTGGGACGAGGATCGCAAGGCCTATGCTGCCGAGCACCAGCCCTTTACCCTGCCGACCGAGACCGACATCGCCAAGATCGAGGCCGATCCGCTGGCGGCTGGTTCTTGCACCTACGACTTTGTCATGGACGGCTTTGAGGCTGGCGGCGGCGGTATGCGTATCCACAACGCCGAGATGCAGATGTCCATGCTCAAGCTCCTGGGCTTTACCGAGGAGCGTGCCGAGTCGCAGTTTGGCTTCCTCATGGAGGCCCTCAAGTTTGGTGCGCCCCCGATGGGCGGTTTCGCTCTGGGCCTGGACCGCGTGTGCATGCTGCTCACCGGCTCTGACTCCATCCGCGACGTCATGGCGTTCCCCAAGACGGCCAGCGGCTCCGACCTCATGTCGGGCGCCCCGAGTGCCGTTTCCGGCGCCCAGCTCAAGGACGTCAGCCTGCGCCTGATGTAGGCGAGCGACTACATATTGCCCGTTGCGAGGGAAGGACGCGTGCCTTCCCTCGTTTTTTATACGCCGAGGTTGCGAGGGTATAGGTTGACTGGGCGTCGCGGAAACTACGTCCCAGAATTTGCGTCCAAAACGGGTCGCAGTTTCCCAAACAGGCCCCTTTGGGAAACTGCGTCCCAGAATCCAGCCAAATAACGGGTCGCACTTTCCGGTTGAGCCTTCTGGCGGG
>URVD01000127.1 GCA_900551195.1 uncultured Collinsella sp. | reverse complement strand
GCCCATGCGCGCAAAAGTGCGTATCGGCAATCTGGGGCCCGTCCCATTTAATATTTATAAATATGCAGGTCAGCGAGGTGCTAGCGATGTGCTAGCGGATGCGCCGCCAGATAGACCTCGGTCAGTTGCGTTCGGTCGACATGCGTGTAGACCTGCGTGGTCGAAATATCGGCATGGCCCAAAATCTCCTGCAGCACACGCAGGTCGGCACCGCCCGCGAGCATGTGGGTGGCAAAGGAGTGGCGCAAGGTATGGGGATGGAGCCCCACCAGTCCCACCTGGCGCCCGTAGCGCTCACAGATGGCATGGATGCCCTGGCGCGACAGACGGCGGCCGTTCTTATTTAAAAAGACCGCCGAGGTCTCGGTTCCGCGGGCATGGGCCGCCAAGCGAGAACGCCCCTCAGTTACATAAAGCGTCAGAGCTCGCGCCGCGCTTCCCACCAACGGGGACAGGCGTTCCTTTGAGCCCTTACCGCGAACGAGCACAAAGCCATCGTCGATATGGATATCGCCCACATCGAGCCCCACCAACTCGCTCACACGCAAACCGCATCCGTAGAGCACTTCCAAGATGGCATGGTCGCGCAAGCCCATCTCGCCCTCGGGGAAGTCTTGATCGAGCAGCGCCGAGACATCCTCCACCGATAGATACTCCGGCAAACGCTCAGCCTTTTTAGGCAGGCGCAACGCCGCCGTTGGATTTTGGGCCACAATCCCATCGCGCACCAAAAAGGCATGCAGGCCCTTCACGGCCGCAAGCGCACGCTCCACCGAGGCATCGGAATAGCCCCCATCGCGACGGTCGGCGACAAAGCCCTCCACGACCTGACGGGTCACCTCTTCAAAAGACACAATACCCGCCCGCTCCAGATAGGCGCAGTACGTCGTCAGGTCACGACGATAGGCCGCAATCGTGTTGCGCGCCAAACCCCGCTCGACCGCGAGGTAATCGAGATACTCCCCCGCCGCCACGGCGAGCGACGAGGGAGTAGCTTCGGTATGTTCCTTATTCGCCGGCACCCTTAGTCCGTAGCGAGGTTCATGGGCGTCACCTGCAGACGGTCGACACCCTCGTGCTGGCCGATCGAAGCGCGCACGAACTCGCGGAACAGCGGCTGCGGGTTGGTCGGGCGGCTCTTGAACTCGGGATGAGCCTGGGTTGCCACATACCACGGATGCACGTCGCGCGGCAGCTCGACCATCTCGACCAGGCGCTCGTCGGGCGACAGACCCGAGATAACCAAGCCGGCGTCCTCGAGCTGGTCACGGAAGGCGTTGTTGAACTCAAAGCGGTGACGGTGACGCTCGTAGACGAGTTCCTCGCCATATGCCTCGCGAGCAAGAGTATCGGCGGCGAGCTTGCACGGATAGGCGCCCAGGCGCATGGTGCCGCCCTTCTCGGTCACGTCCTCCTGCGAGCTCATCAGATCGATGACACTATACGGCCCATCCGGATCGAACTCGGAGGAGCTGGCACCGGCAAGGCCAACGACATTGCGGGCAAACTCGCACACGGCGACCTGCATACCCAGGCAAATGCCCAGATACGGAATCTTGTGCTCACGGGCAAACTCGGCCGCGAGGATCTTGCCCTCCAGGGCGCGCTTGCCAAAGCCGCCGGGAACCAGGATGCCCGAGGCGTCGCCCAGAACCTCGGAGACATTCTGCTCGTCGAGGCTCTCGCCGTCGACCAGCTGGACGTCCACATGGCGATCGTAGAAGACGCCCGCATGGTGCAGGGCCTCGATAACCGACAGGTACGCATCGGGCAGCTGCGTGTACTTACCCACGACGGCGATCTTCACCTTGTCGGTGTGATGGTTGGCGTGATTCTGTTTGCGCAGGAACTCGTTCCACTCGCTCATGTCGCGCTCACGCGGGTCCAGGCCCAGGCGCTCGCAAATACGCAGGTCAAAGTCCTGCTCGGCAAGCAGCTGCGGCACGTCGTAGATGCTCGCGCAGTCCTCATTGGTAAAGACGCAATCGGTGTCGACGTCGCAGAAGCTTGCGATCTTTCCGCGGATAGCGTCATCGATATGGTGGTCGGAGCGCAGCACGATGATATCGGGCTGGATGCCAAAGCTGCGGAGCTCCTTGACGGAATGCTGCGTGGGCTTGGTCTTGACCTCGTGGGCGGCGGCAATATAGGGAACGAGCGACACGTGGATGTAGCAGACGTTCTCGGGGCCGGCCTCCTTGCGGTACTGACGGATGGCCTCGACAAACGGTTGGGACTCGATGTCGCCGATCGTGCCGCCCAGCTCGGTGATGACTACATCGGAGCCGGTCTGCTCCTCGATGCGGCGGAACTTGTCCTTAATGGCGTTGGTGACGTGGGGAATCACCTGCACGGTACCGCCCAAAAAGTCGCCGCGACGCTCGCGGGCGATTAGGCTTTTGTAGATGGCACCGGTCGTAAAGTTGGAATCGCGGGTCAGGTTCTCATCAATAAAGCGCTCGTAATGACCCAGGTCCAGGTCGGACTCGTAACCATCCTCGGTTACAAAGACCTCACCATGCTGGAACGGGCTCATGGTACCGGGGTCGACGTTCAGATACGGGTCGGCCTTCTGCATCGTTACTTTGTAGCCACGCGACTTGAGCAGACGGCCCAGCGAGGCCGCGGTGATACCCTTGCCCAGGGACGAAACCACGCCACCGGTTACGAACACATGCTTGGTCATATTGAGTTACCTGCGCTTCCCGTAGAAGTTGTTTATCCACATCTTACGGGTCTTCATTGTAATACTCGCGCCGCGGACCGTTCGCAATTTTTCTCGCGTGAGATTGCATTTCTCAATCTTGAAACAAAACGCCGCCCGGTTTCCCAGGCGGCGTCGCTATGGCAAGGGTTACATGCTGCTATCGATCAGCAACCTCGTCCTCAAGCATTTCTTGAACGAGCATGCCGGTACGGACGCCCTCAAGATACCACTCACCACGTTCGGTGAGGCAAATGCCATTTGCAAGCTGACCGCCGTCGTCGCTATAACGCGAGACGACATCAATCATGCCTTCGGAATCCAAGCGATCGATTGCGGCGCGGGCACGATACGGCGAAACCCCCACGCGCTCGGCAAGCGTTTTGCGCGAGAAACCATACGGCCCGCCATTGTCTTCAGTTTGCTGGTCGATCTCCATCAACACCAGCACCTCGACACGCTTCATATCGTTGACACTCGCACGACCCTTGCCCGCCATAGCAGCCTCCTCAAACCGAGCACGAGCATCTAACGCGCCGTGCGCGACCGACACACCTCACGATGGCAGGTAATATCCATCATGCGGCATCCCGCTAAGGATGAAACAGTTACGGTTATTGTATACCGCTCAAATTGTTTCTAGGCAGGTAAACAGCTATTTTTCGCCGAAATAGGCGCTTTATTGATCAAAAAGCCGTACCGGGCGCTAACCCGATACGGCCAAAATGCAATGCAATTACCGCGGTGCTTCAAACTTAGCGATGGAAGAAACCGCGGCGCTCAAACTTGGGCTCGCAGCACACGTTGATACCCAGTTTGCGCAGTACCGTCTCGTCCGTCGGCGAGATAATCACGCTAAAGAAGGCATCGCAACCGCGCAGCTGCTCCAGGCCCGAAAGGACGCGAGCGGCCGTCTCACTCGTGGCCGAGGTGATCGACAGCGCCATAAGCGTCTCGTCGGTGTGGAGGCGCGGGTTTTTGCTGCCCAGGAAATGCGTCTTGAGCTTGCTGATGGGCTCGATCGCCTCATCGCTAATGACCTCGAGCTCAAGGTCGACGCCCGAGACATGCTTGAGGGCGTTCATAATGAGCGAACTTGCGGCGCCCAGGCGCGTGGAGGTCTTACCGGTCACCACGGAGCCATCGGGCATGACCATGGCACCCACGGGACCACCCGTCAGCTGCTCCCTGGTGAGGGCCGCCGAGCGCGCCGGTGAGTAGTTCTTATCGATGCCGGCTTTCTTCATAATAATCTTGAGACGGTCGACTTGCTCATCGCCCACGCCGGTACGGCGCACATTTTCGACCGCGGTAAAGTAGCGGCGGACGATCTCCATCTTGGAAGCGTCGCGGCAGGCATCGTCATCGGTGATGGCAAAGCCGACCATATTGACGCCCATGTCCGTAGGGCTCTGGTAGGGGCTCTTGCCCAGGATCTTTTCCATCAGGGCACGGACTACCGGGAAGGCCTCGACGTCGCGGTTGTAGTTGACCGTGGTCTTGTTGTAGGCCTCAAGGTGGAACGAATCGATGATATTGGCGTCGTCGAGGTCAGCCGTGGCGGCCTCGTAGGCAATATTGACCGGATGCGTAAGGGGCAGATTCCAAACCGGGAAGGTCTCAAACTTGGCATAGCCGGCGGCGGTACCGTGCTTATGCTCGTGATACAGCTGCGAGAGGCAAGTGGCGAGCTTGCCCGAGCCGGGGCCGGGTGCCGTCACGACAACGAGCGGTCGGGTGGTCTCGACAAACTCGTTCTTGCCGTAGCCATCGTCGGACACGATCAGATCGACATCGTGCGGATACCCCTCGATGGGATAGTGCAGCTTGGCGGGAATACCGAGCGCGTTCAGGCGGTTGCGGAACACATCGGCAGCAGGCTGGCCGGCGTACTGGGTGATGACCACGGCCGCGACAGCAAAGCCGTTGCCGCGGAACAGGTCAACCAGGCGCAGCACATCCTCGTCATAGGTAATACCGAGGTCACCACGAGCCTTGTTTTTCTCGATGTGGTTCGCGTTGATTGCGATGATAACCTCGACATCGTCGGCGATGCTCTTGAGCATGCGGAACTTGCTGTCCGGTTCAAAACCCGGTAGCACGCGGCTCGCATGATAGTCATCGAACAGCTTACCGCCAAACTCCAAATAGAGCTTGCCACCAAACTGCGAGATGCGCTCCTTAATGTGAGCAGCCTGCAGCTCGATATACTTCGCGTTGTCGAAACCCTGGCGCATATATGGCTCCCGTCCCGTTTCCATTTAATGTTCTAGGCGATTATAACGGAGCCCGCCCTCCCCGATACCCAGACCATCAACAGGCACCAACCAAACACGCCATCGATAAGTTGCGGTGAAATAGCTCCTGTTTAACCCCTCAAGACGGCCAAACGGGAACTATTCCACCGCAACTTCCCCTTTTGGCGCAAAGTAACCTGACCCCTTTGCACCAACAGCAGAAACGTCGCGGGCAGAGAACGGACAGCGAACAGGCACCAGAGCGAGCAAGCCGCCCCCTGCGCCAACAATGGCAGCGCCGCAGGTTGAGCATAAGTCAGCGAAAGCCCACCAGAGCGAGCAAGGTGACGTGAAAGAGGAGGGCATGGCGCAAAGCAATCTGACACCTTTACACCAACAAAGGCAGCGCCGCAGGATGAGCATAAGTCAGCGAGCGCCGTCCAGGACGTACAAGTTGGCATGAAAAAGGCAAGGCATAGACCT
>URVD01000126.1 GCA_900551195.1 uncultured Collinsella sp. | reverse complement strand
GTGCGTGCGCGCCACCAGCACGCCCTTGGGGCAATACGGGCCGCTGTCGCGCACGGCGCGGTACAGGTCGAGGAACTTCGGCTCAACCACCGCGCACGAGGCCTCGGTACGCTCGAGCACGAACGCGGCTTCCTCCACCAGGTACTGCTCGTTCATGGGCACCATGACGGCGCCGATCTTCGCCAACCCGAACAGGCACATCATGAACTCGGGGCACGTGCACAACTGCACGGCCACGCGCTCGCCGGCCGCGACCCCCATCGAGAGGAACACGTTGGCCGCGCGGTCGATCTCCTCGTTGAACGCGCGGTACGTGTACGAGCTGGTCGAACCCGTGCGATCGCGGAAGAGGAGGAACTCGCGCTCGCCGCACGCGGCCACGAGGCCGTCCCACAGGCTGCGCACCGTTTCGTTTCCCACGATGTCGGTCAATCGTCTCACCTTTTCCATCCGTCGATCCCCTGGTAATCCGCACGATGCCGTCGTCGAGGGCCCTCGCCCGCAAGGGCGGCATCGTGCGGATGCGCGGCGAGTTCTGCCGGCCGCGCATCCGACGTGGCGCCCGGGAAGCGATTCCCGGGCGCGAGGTACCGCGTTAGCCGATCTTCACGACGCCGGCCGCGGCCAGCTCGTCGATCTGCTCCTGCGTAAAGCCCTCCTGCTCCAGGCGGGCGCGCACAAAGGCCGTCTTACGGCGCGAACCCAAGCAGCCCAGATAGGCTGGCTTGGCGCGCATGGCCTGAATCACCACATCGATATCGGACTTGTGACCCGCCGTGGCGACGACCACTAGGTCACGCGGGCCGATGGGGCACTGCTTGCTCAGGCTCTTGTAGTCGACCAGACGACGGTCGTAGACACCGGGCACCCAATCGGGGGTCAGCGTGCCGGGGCGGTCGTCGCAAGCCACGACGGCAAAGCCCGCCGCCGTGAGCACGCGAGCCGTCGCAGCGCCCACGTGGCCGCAGCCAAAGATATAGGTCAGGCCCTCGGGGCAGAGCGTCTCGATGTGCGCCGTGGGAATCTCGGAGGCGGCGTTGGTGTAGGTGACCTTACTCCCCTCCTCCACCAGCGAAAGCCCGGGGCAGCCCGCAATGGTGCGGCGCGATTCCTCGCCATGGTACTCGGCCACATCGCCCTCGAGCACGCTCGCGATAAACGGCTCAAAGTCGATGACGAAGTCGCCGATGCGCCGATAGGCCAAGATGTCGGCAACCGACTGGAACAACGGCGCCTGCGATACATCCAGGCGCAGATAGCACAGGCAGATGGCTCCGCCGCAGATCATGCCGGTATCGGAGTTCTCGCCGCCCATGGTGTAGCGGACCAGACGCGACTGTCCCGCGCCCAGGAGCTCGCGCGCCTCATCCAGCGCAAAGAGCTCAATCTTGCCGCCGCCGATAGTGCCCGCTTGGCTGCCATCGGCAAAGACAGTCATCCATGCGCCCACACCGCGCGGGGACGACCCCGCCGTACCGGCCACGACCACCAGCTCGCACGTCTCGCCAGCACGCAGGGCGGCAAGCGCCGCATTCACAACATCGAGCTTTTCCATTGCCGCCTTCTATCCTCTAAAGACATCGGTGAGCATAGCGAGTGCCTCGAGCACGCCGCCGCCGACCGACGTCGCTTTGTCCGAAATGTAGTTGATATAGCTGGCATCGCCGCGCGGATCGACATCGGCGCATTTAAAGCCCTCAGTCACCTGCACGCCGTTCGCCAAAAGCCCGCGCAGACAGCCATCGATCTGCGTGCACATGGGCGTATCGCCCGCGTAGCCAATCACGTCTCCGGCGCTCACGATGTCGCCGATTGCGCGGTCGGACCGAAACACGCCGGCGGCGGGGCTGTGGATAACACGTTCCTTGCCATAGCCGGCGATAATGCCCGGCACGCCCGTGTTGGGCTGGGGCGAACCTTGGGTAATGACACGGCCGAGAAAATGCCCGCGCATGGTCTCGACCACGGCGTCGCAGTCAACCGGCGCGGTAAAGCCCGGCCCCACAGCGATGACGGCAGGCGCCATGTCGCGCGTGGTGCCCAAGTTGCGCTTAGCCAAAATCGCGTCGACCACAGCCGCGGGTTTCAGCTCGCCGAGCATCTTGGCCTGAGGGTCCACCATAACGGCGACGTCTCCAGCCTCGGTAATCTCAAGCGCCTCAGCCGGCGTCCGTGCCAAGCGAGCGCGAATGCCTTCGACCTCGACCTCGCCCAGGCGAATGGCCTCGCAAAAACAGATTGTGCGGCGGATGCACGTGGGAACCGCGATATCGGCCATAACGACCGAAACGCCGGCGCGCACCAAGCGAGCGGCGACGCCCGTGGCGATATCGCCGGCGCCGCGAACATAAACGAGCATTCCCGGGGCACCTCCCTGTGCTACGGTTTGAGCAGAGCAAAAGCGGTTCGACCGCTACTCTGATGATTATTTATTATCACAGTATTATACGGCGGTGAACAGATGGAAACGGTTAGCGGCAATCTTGTCTCGGCGCTCAGGATCGAGCCAGGCATTACCGCGATTATCGGCAGTGGCGGCAAGTCGACGCTGCTGAAGACGCTGGGTCTCGAGCTCATGCGCGCTGGCGGCCGCGTGCTCCTCTGTACCACCACGCACATGTTTCCCGTCGCCGGCGTGCCATGGGATGGGTCGAGCCGTCGCCTGGACGCCGCGCCTTGGAAGCCGGGCGCCGCGCATGTCCCCGGTTGCACCTGCGAGGCCTGCACGGGCCTTGTGCACGGAAGCATCTGCCAGGCAGGCGTCTTGGACCCGGAGACAGGCAAGCTCTCCGCCCCCGCCGAGCCGCTCAACGAGCTGGCGCAGCGCTTTGACTATGTGTTGGCCGAGGCAGATGGCAGCAAGCGACTCCCGCTCAAGGCACATGCCGCCTGGGAGCCGGTCGTTCCCGCCGGCACGGCAAACGTTGTCTGGGTCGTCGGCGCCTCGGGGCTGGGCAAGCCCGTCACCGAGGTTGTCCACCGCCCCGAGCTCTTCTGCGAGCGCTGCGGCTGCGAGCCCACCGACGCTGCCACCCCAGAGCGCGTCGCCCAGGTGCTCAATGCCGAGCTGCAGATGCTGAACCTCAGCAATGCCCGTATCATGCTCAACCAAGCCGACACGCTTGCCGACCCAACAATGGCAGATCGCTTCGAGGCAGCCCTCAACCGCCCCCTCATCGCCACCAGCCTCCAGGGGTAGCAAATTTGGGACGGGGCTCTTTTTGCTACCCCGTCCCAAAAAATCATCTCCCAAATTAGCTACCCCGGCGGTCTTCCCGTTAGCGGGGCACGTAGCGGCCGGGTTGGGCTCCGGTGGGCTCGCCGTCGCGTGCCGCCAGCACGCCGTTGACGTAAACAGCCTTGGCGCGGCCATGCGCCTCAAAGCCCTCGAGCGGCGTGTAGTCCACGGCCTGATGCTGCGTCGCGGCGCTGATCGTCCAACGCGCGCACGGATCCCACACGCACACGTCGGCATCGGCGCCCTCGGCAAGACAGCCCTTGCGCGGATACATGCCAAAAACGCGCGCCGGATTCTCGCTCATCAAGCGGCACAGATCCTCGGGACCCAGCTGTCCCTCAAAGCTCGTGGCAATCGCAACGGGACGATGCTCCACGCCGGGCCCGCCGTTGGGAATCGCGCGGAAATCATCGCGTCCTCGGTCCTTTTGCCCGTGCAGGTTAAAGCTGCAATGATCGGTCGCAATAGTATCGATCTCGCCAGCCACAAGCGCCTCGCGCAGCGCGGCACGGTCACCGGCATGGCGCAGCGGCGGGCTCATCACATACTTGGCGCCCGCAAAGCCGTCCCTCGCCCTGCTCCAGATAGCAGGTGTCGTCGAGCATCAGATACTGAGGGCAGGTCTCGACATAGATGTTCTTCTGCCCGTGCGCTTTGGCAGCGCGAATGGCCTCGAGCCCCAGCTTGGTCGAAAGGTGCACCACGTTGACCGGAGCGTCCCCGGCCAAGTGCGCCAGATACAGCAGGCGGCTCACGGCCTCGGCCTCACACACGTCCGGACGGCTGAGCGCATGGCCCTCGGGCCCGTGGATACCCTGCTCAAACACGCGCTTCTGCAGCGCGTTGACCAACGTGCCGTTCTCGCAATGCACGCACAGGATACCGCCCACGCGCTTGAGCTCCTCCAGCACCTCGAGCGTCTCGGCATCGTCCAGGCGCAGATGGTCGTAGGCAAAGTAGGTCTTAAACGACGACACGCCCGCCTCGCGCATGGCCGAAAGATCGGCGCGGTTGCGCTCATTCCACTCGGCAAGCGCCATATGGAAGGCATAGTTGGCGGTGCAGGTGCCGTCGGCGCGATGATGCCACTCGACCAAGGCATCGGGCATGGTCACGCCGCGATCGGCCGTCGCGTAGTCCACGATGGTCGTCGTGCCGCCGCAGGCAGCCGCGCGCGTGCCGGTCTCAAAGCTATCGGCTGTCCAATCCATGCCGGTCCAGCACTGCATGTGCGTGTGCCCATCGATAAAGCCCGGGAACACCCAGCAGCCCGCAGCATCCTCGACGGTATCGCCCTCGGCCGGCTCAATCGCCGCGGCGATCCGCACGATCTTATCGCCATCCATGGCAAGATCGGCGCGGCGAAGCCCTTGGGGCGTCACGAGTGCGCCGTTTTTGATGATGATCATAATTGCTCCTTATTGATTGATGCAGTTGGCCACGCGATCAAAATACGAGCAGGCGGCGATATGCTCCGAGACGCGGCGCTGGCCCTTGGCGGTGTCGACATCCCACAGCTCGTAGGCACGTGCCTCGACCAGCTGGACATCGGCACGGCCGCGCAGCAGCGACGATCCGCCGTCCTTTCCTTTAAGCCCCATAAGGTTGGGAAAGAAGCTCGCGGGGAACAGCACCGGAGAGGCCGGCTCGCCGTTTAGGGCAAGACGCACGGGCGCGACGCCGCCGTTGGCCTTAAAAGCACCGGCGAGCGCCTCAAAAGAATCCGAACTCACAAGTGGCTGGTCGCCCGGCAAAAAGAGGCAACCTTTCCAGTTGCGTTCGACTCCCCACGAAAGGCCCGCACGGACGCTTTCGCTGCGCAGCTCGCCATCGTGCAGCACGCACGGGCAATGCTTGTCATCACAAATCTGAGCGACCTCGGGCCAACGCGTCGAAACCACAACATCAAAGCCCCCGGGGACCGAATCGATGGTCCGGGCAATCAGCGGCTCGCCATAGATATCGGCGAGCATCTTGTTAGAGCCAAACCGCTTGCCCTCGCCCGAAGCCATAATGACGCAACCAAGTTTCATGGCGATACCTCCCCTGAAACCATCGTACCCATAACTCGCGTCGCGGGGCATCTACATCGAAAGCGCTTATCCCGCACGCCCACGATGCAAAAAGGGGCACCCCGCCGGTTGGCAGAGCGCCCCCTTTACATGGCTTACCTCAACCCAGCTTTAGGCCTGGAACCAACGGGCGGTGT
>URVD01000125.1 GCA_900551195.1 uncultured Collinsella sp. | reverse complement strand
GGGCGCCGCGCACGGGGCGCGCCGAGAGCAAGCCCTCGAGATTCTTGGCAAAGACGTTGATGGCCTCGGTCTGGGCACGAACGGTGAGTTTGGCGCGGGCCTCGCGCTCCAGCGAGGGGGCCATGAGGCGCTTGTAGCCATCGGCGATGGCGGCGTCAAAGACGGGAGCAAACACGCCCTGGCGACGGGGCCAGCGGCTGCCGAGGCGTGCCGTAGCGGCAGCGCCGTCGACGTTCACGCGCACGCGGAGCTTGCCCTCGCGCTCACCGCGGTCGATAGCCAGCACGCGGTGGTTGGGTATACGGCGCAGCGGCTCATCATAGCTGTAGTACGGCTCGTAGGGGGTCTTCTCGGCGGGGTCGGTGGCCTCGACGACGATGTCGGCGGTGTTTTGCGTAAAGGCGCGCAGGTCGGCGACGTTCTCGGGATCTTCGGCCACCGTCTCGGCCACGATGTCGGCGGCACCGGCGAGTGCCTTCTCGGGCGTGTCGAAGCCAGCCTCCTCGTTGACGTATGCCGCGGCGGCGTCGAGCGCACTGCCCTTGGCCGAGGCCTGCATGATGATCATGTTGGCGAGCGGCTCCAGGCCGGCCTCGCGTGCCTTCTGCGCGCGGGTCATGCGCTTTTTGCGGTAGGGCTTGTAGAGGTCCTCGACACGCTGGAGCTGTGTGGCCTCGCGAATCTGTTGCTCGAGCTCGGGCGTGAGCTTGCCCTGGGCGCCGATGAGCAGAATGACGTCCTCTTTGCGCTGCTCAAGATTACGCAGGTAGGACAGGCGCTCGTCGAGTGCGCGCAGGGCGACGTCGTCCATGCCGCCCGTGGCTTCCTTGCGGTAGCGCGAGATAAAGGGAATGGTGTTTCCCTCATCGATGAGCTTGACGGCCGCCTCGACGTTGGCGGCCTTAAGGTTGAGCTCGCGGGCGAGCTGGGCGATAAGATCCATGGGACTCCTTGCGTTTAAGGTGCGTTTGCAGCACAGAGCTACCAAGGATACCACCTGCCACTTCGCTCAAAAAAGACTGTTTTGGCGCGGAACCACGAAAGCGGCCTATCTACTACGTTTGAACCGTGTGGGTCGACCATCCCCCGGTTTTCCGAAAATGCGCAAGCCGTTTACCTGCGGTTTCTATTTCGCGAAATTCGGTATGGATGAGGGTGATTGGTTAAACGTAGTAGATAGGCACATTTCGTGGCGAACGAATCAAGCTAAGGTGCAAAAAGTCCCCCGTCCCAGAAAAATCATTGGCAACGTAGCAAAATGCCCCGCGGGCAGGAGGCTGCTCGCGGGGCAAAGAAGAGGGACTTGTTGGTGGCGGACCGAGGGGTCCGGCATGGGGTTTCTGCCGCGGTCGCTCTTAAGGCATTACAGCTCGACGAGCTGGCCGGTCTCGGCGGCCTCCTTGATGGCGTTGAGAAGCGTGAGCGTCTTGACGTTATCGGCGGGGGTCACGACGGGCTCAACTTCGCGGCGGACGACCTTCACAAAGTGCTTGAGCTGCATCTTGTGCGGCAGCGCCGGGTCGACGGCCGGAATCTCCATCTGCAGCGGCTTGTGCCAGTTGGAGGCGCCGTCGTAGGAGAACTGATGCAGGCGGGGCAGCGAAAGGGCACCCAAGGTTCCGCCGATAAAGTAGGCGTCGGCGTCGAAGGGGCGGTACTGCGGATCCTCGCGAGCGGTTGCCTCCCAGTTCCAGGGGCTGGCGGTGGCGTCGGAGATGGTCATGCTCGCAAGCGCGCCATCGGCAAAACGGACGTTGACCACGGCGGAGTCCTCGGTCTCAAAACCGCGGGCGGCGCTGGACTGCATGCCCTGGACGGCGACGGGCTCGCCCAGCAGGTAGCGGAGCAGGTCCACGTCGTGAACCAGGTTGACCAAGATCGGTCCGGCACCCTTCTTGCGGCGCCACTCGACATCGAAGTACTCGTCATTCTTATAGATCATGTAGTGGAAGCTCGACACGGTGAGCTTGCCCAGCTCGCCGGACTCGATGATCTCCTTGGCCTTGTTGACGAAGGGGTTGTGGCGACGGTGCTGACCCACGAGCACGGGCACGCCGGCGGTCTCGGCCTCGGCGGCGAAAGCCTGGGCATCCTCGAGGTCGTTGGAGATCGGCTTTTCGACCAGCGGCACGATGTTGCGCTTGATGGCCTCGCGGGCAACGCCCAGGTGCAGGTCGTTGGGGGTGGCGATGATGACGGCCTCGGGCTTGACCTCGTCCATCATCTGGGCGGGATCGGTAAAGAACGGCACGCCGGCAGCCTCGGCCGTGGCGCGGGCGCCCTCAAAGGCGTCGGCGATGGCGACGAGCTCGGCCTCGGGCTCCTCGGTGACAAAGCGGATGTGGTTGCGGCCCATGGCGCCGGCGCCGATGACGGCAATGCGGACGGGGTTGAGCTCAGACATTTCGACTCCTTAATGCTGGTGGCTGGTGGAATGTGACAAAGGGACAGTCCCTTTGTCACATCGGTAAAACTAAGCGGACTTCTTCTTGCTGTCGGAGACCATCATGTAGACGGTGAGCACGACGGCGATGGCGGCAATCACAATGGCGCCGTAGAAGGACTGCTGGTAGGCGGCGCTGCCGGCCTCAGCGTGATACAGCACGGCAGTGATGGGCTGGCTGATCCAGGTGGAAGCGGCATAGCCCAAAAACATGATGCCGTAGTTGACGCCGATGTTGCTGGTGCCAAAGGCGCCACCGGTAAGCGGCGGGTAGATGACGAGCAGGGCGCCAAAGCTAAAGCCGAGCAGGGCGAGCGCCACAAAGAACATGCTCTGCGTAAAGCTCATCGACATGATGACGAGCGCGACGATGGTGACGACAAGGCTGATGAGCAGCGACTTGTAGGCGCCGAGCTTGTCGATGATCTGGCCAAAGGACAGACGGCCGACCAGGTTGGCGCAGGTGTTGACGGAGACGACCACGCCGCCGAGGGCGACGGCCGCGGCGCTCGTGGGGTCGGCGAAGAGCTGGACAGCGGCGATGGAGGCAACCTTGCCCACGAGCAGGGTGCCCGCGGTGGCGGCGAAGGCGAAGGTGGCGATGAGGACCCAGAAGCGCGGGGTTTTGACCATCTCGCCCGGGGTGAGGTCGCCGAAGGTGCCGGCGTGCGCGCCGCCCTTGGGGGCCTCGAAGCCCTCGGGCAGCCAACCGGCCTCGGGGGCCTTCAGGAACAGGGCGGAGGCGGCGATCGCCACAAAGAAGATGACGCCGAGTGCCTTAAGGGCGCCAAAGATGCCAAGGCTCGGGATGAGCAGTGAGGCGAGCACCGGGGACAGCACGGCGGGGCCGGCGGTCGAAGCGGCCAGGGTGATGCCGGAGGCGAGGCCCTTTTTGTCGATGAACCACTTTTGGCCGGTGGTGAGCGCGGGGTTGTAGCCCAGGCCGTTGCCGATGGCGGCGACGAGCGAGAACCACAGGTAGAACTGCCACGGCTCGGTGACGGTGCCGGACATGAACCAGCCCACGCCGTAGCACACGGCGGCGGCGATCACGACGTTGCGGGGGCCGATCTTGTCGGAGATACGGCCGGCGAAGATGCCCGTCACGGCCATGATGGTCTGGAAGACCGGGAAAGCCCAGGTAAGTGCGCTGGACCACTCGGGGTAGACGGCGAGCAGGTTCTTGGACACGACGGAGTACAGCGCGATGGAACTGATGAAGAACATGGTGACGCACGCGGCGGAAAGCACGACGGCGCGACCCTTGTTGGAGTTGGTGGAAGCCATGGGACTCTTTCTAATCGATGCGGGGGGGGCAAACGCCGCTGAGGTGCTTGCCCCGCGCCCCTTTCTACCGGGCTTGTTTACTGGTCAGTCGGCTTTGCGACGCCGGACTCGTCGGACCAAAGCTCGACACCCTTGTTCTTGAGGTAGTTGTCGGCATAAGCGCGACGGCCGCCGGGCTTGGCGGTGAGGTCACCCATCATGTTGGAGAAGCCGCCGTCGACCTTGATGGCGTCGCCGGTGGTAAAGTCCGAGCGCTTGGACGCCAGGAACATGACGGCGTTGGCGATATCGCTGACCTCGCCGATGCGGCGCGTGGCGATCAGGCGGCTGCGGCTCTTCTCGACCTCGGGGTCGGCGTAAAAGCTTGCCGACATGGGGGTCTTGACGAAGCAGGGCTCGACGCAGTTGGAGCGCACGCCGTAAGGGCCCCACTCGGCAGCGAGCATCTTGGACATCATGTTGACGCCCGCCTTGGTGGAGCTGTACACGCCCGAGAACGTCTCGGGGGAGTGGCTGGCGACGGTCGAGATGTGCACCAGGCGGCCCTGGCCGGCCTTGATCATCTCGCGACCAAAGCGCTGCGAGGTGATGAAGTAGCCGGTGAGGTTGACGTTGATGACCTCGTTCCAGTCGGAGAGCGGCAGGTCCTCCATGGCTGCGAAGCGCAGGATGCCGGCGGTGTTGACGAGGACGTCGACGCGGCCGAAGTTGGCGATGGTGGCGTCGACGGCGGCCTGAACCTCGGCCTCATCGGTGGCGTTCATCTTGTAGCCCTCGGCGTGGATGCCAAACTCGGCAGCGAGGTCGGCGGCAGCGGCCTTGACCTTCTCCTCGTCCAGGTCGAGCAGGACGACGTTAGCGCCATTGCGGGCGAACTCGCGGCAAATCTCGACGCCCATGCCGCCGAGCGCGCCGGTCACGGCGCAAACATCGCCCTCGAGCTTAAGCCAATTGCTCATAGGAACTTCCCTTCTTGTGCCTCCCGGTGGGTCGCTCCCATTAACCGACCCACGTGGTTTTCGCTGGTTATCGTATGCTTAGCGTTCGCGCAGGTGAATTGCATATTTGTTAGAATGACGTTAACCGTAGGTTTACACTGTACATTGAGGTTTGTTCTCAATTGAGCGCGTGACCTGCGAAAACGACCCCCTGCGGTGCTGTGGGCCCGCGCGTGCGAAAACGGGAGATTGACGTGTACGATCGACGACTTGACGCTATTTCGGCCGCCGCGGAGCTGGGAACTTTCTCGCGTGCCGCGGCAAAGCTGCGCGTGTCGACGCCGGCACTCGTCAAGCAGGTTTCGGGCTTCGAGGCCGAGTTCGGCATCACGCTGTTCGAGCGCTCGCATTCGGGCGTCAAGGTGACG
Source organism: uncultured Collinsella sp. (assembly GCA_900551195.1). Lineage (GTDB taxonomy): Bacteria > Actinomycetota > Coriobacteriia > Coriobacteriales > Coriobacteriaceae > Collinsella. The sequence goes on along the minus strand of URVD01000125.1, from coordinate 372 downwards.
CCGGCGGGTGCTCTGCTGGTGGACGACGCGCGCTCGATCATGCGCCAGTCCGAGGACGCACTGCGTCGTGCCCGACGCGCGGCGGGCGATGGCGGCGCCGTGCGCCTGGGTGTGTCGATGATGTGCCCGGGGCGCCATACACTCGCGCTATGGCCGCAGCTGCACGACATGGAACCGCGTTTGCGTTTTGAGATTGTGCCGGTGGGGGACCTTTACGATGAGCACGAGACCGTTATGCGCAGTCTGGGACGCGAGGTCGACGTGGTGCAGTCGAGTTTTTCGACCCCGCGCTGGGGAGACGCCTGCCAAAAGCTTCGCATCGTTACCGTGCCGTTTTATATCGACGTGCCGCGCACAAGCCGACCTCCGCGC
>URVD01000124.1 GCA_900551195.1 uncultured Collinsella sp. | reverse complement strand
CGCAGCGCGAAGCGCGATGCGGAGCCTCTTTGCATGTCCGAGGACGTTCCGGAGAGAAACCCCCGTCACGCCCCCGGATCCCCGGTGGGAGTTCTAGACCTTGTCGGCCTTAGTACATACCGCCGCCCTGCTGACCAGCGGTAGCAGCAGCGATAGCGTCCTCAAGCTGAGTGTTCTTGGGCACATCGGAGACGGTGGCCTCGGTGATGAGGATCAGGCTGGCGACAGAAGCAGCGTTCTGCAGGGTGACGCGGCTGACCTTGACGGGGTCGAGGACGCCCATCTCGATCATGTCGCCCCACTCGCCGTTGGCAGAGTTGAGACCCTGGCCAGCAGGCAGCTCGGCAACCTTGTCGACCACGACAGCGCCCTCAAAGCCAGCGTTCTTGGCGATGGTGGCGACCGGAGCGGTCAGAGCCTTCTTGACGATGTCGACGCCGATCTTCTCCTCGGGGTCGTCGATCTCGACAGCATCGAGCGCAGGAGCAGCGTCCATGAAGGCGACGCCACCGCCGGCGACGATGCCCTCCTCGACAGCAGCGCGGGTAGCCTGCAGGGCATCCTCAACGCGGTGCTTGATCTCCTTGAGCTCGGACTCGGTAGCAGCGCCGACCTTGATGACGGCAACGCCACCGGAGAGCTTGGCCAGGCGCTCCTGGAGCTTCTCACGGTCGAAGTCAGAGGTGGTGTTCTCCATCTCGCCCTTAATCTGAGCGATACGGGCGTCAATGGCCTCCTTGGAGCCAGCGCCGCCGACGACAACGGTGTTGTCCTTGGAAATGGTGACGGACTTAGCGGTGCCGAGCATATCGGCGGTGATGTCAGCGACCTTCACGCCCAGCTCGTCCAGAGCAGCCTGACCACCGGTGAGGACGGCGATGTCCTCGAGGATGCGCTTGCGGCGATCGCCGTAGCCCGGGGCCTTGACGGCGCAGACGTTGAGAGCGCCACGGATCTTGTTGAGGACCAGGGTCGGCAGAGCCTCGCCGTCGATGTCCTCAGCGATGATGAGCAGGCCACGGCCGGCGCGCTGGACAGCCTCGAGAACAGGCATGATGTCCTGGACGCTGGAGATCTTCTGGTCGGTGATGAGGATGTACGGATCCTTCATCACGGCCTCCATGCGGTCGTTGTCCGTGACGAAGTAAGCGGAGACGTAGCCCTTGTCGAACTGCATGCCCTCGACGGTGTCGATGGTGATGTCGAACGTCTGGGAATCCTCGACGGTGATGACGCCGTCCTTGCCCACGACCTCCATGGCCTCGGCGATCTTCTCGCCAACCTCGGGGTCACCAGCGGAGATGGTGCCGACAGAAGCGATCTGCTCCTTGGTCTCGACCGGCTTGGCCTGCTTCTTCATCTCGGCGACGGCGGCGTTTACAGCCTTGTCGATGCCGCGACGGATGGCCAGCGGGTTGGCGCCGGCGGCGACGTTGCGCAGACCGTCGTTGACGATAGCCTGAGCGAGCAGGGTTGCGGTGGTGGTGCCGTCACCCACGGTGTCGTTGGTCTTGGTGGCGACCTCCTTCACCAGCTGGGCGCCCATGTTCTCGATGTTGTCCTCGAGCTCAATCTCCTTAGCGACGGAAACGCCGTCGTTGGTGATGGTCGGGGCACCGAACGTGCGCTGCAGAGCGACGTAACGGCCCTTGGGGCCCATGGTGACGGTAACGGCGTCGGCCAGAGTGTTGACGCCCTTGGCGAGCTTGGCGCGGGCATCGGTGTTGAACGTAATGTTCTTTGCCATGGTAGGTAATCCTCCAAAAGAAATGTGACTCGCGTCGCCGCTTCCGAGTCCTATGCGGCGGGCGCGTTCAAAGACGAATCAGAGATTCTGACGAGACTAGGCCTCGACGACAGCGTAGATGTCGTCGGCGCGCATCAGCAGATACTTCTCGCCGTCGACCTTGACCTCGTTGCCGCCGAACTTACCGTAGATGACAACGTCACCGACCTTGACGTCCATGGGGATGCGCTCACCCTTGTCGTTGACCTTGCCAGCGCCAACGGCAACGATGGTGCCGCGCTGCGGCTTCTCCTGAGCGTTGCTGGCGATATACAGACCAGAAGCGGTCTTCTGCTCGGCCTCGTCGGGCTTGACCAGGACGCGATCTGCAAGCGGCTTCAAAGACGACATGCTTGTTTCCTCCTTTGTGGGCCGCGCGGTCATGCCGCGCGGGTTAACCCTTTTTGTTTGCGTACGCGTTGAATGGTACCCACGAATGGCGGGTTATACAACACGGAGTCAAAAAATCTTATTTTTTGGCACTTAGATTTTCTGAATGCCGGGGGATAACTTATGCTCGGCCCCAAGGCGGACCGGAAAGCATGAAGTTTTAGCGCGGCAACTTTGTGAATCAGCTTCTCAAGACTACAATCCTCCAGATGAAATATGCCCAGATGAGAGGAAGGGAGGGCAGATGACTGATGAACTGAGCACCTCGGCGTGGCGAGATATAGCACCGAATCGCGATGCACACGACTCCATGCCGCCCGTTCGCACTCGCCTGCTCGCCCTGGCTCTCGTCTTCGCCCTTCTCGCGGTAACCATCCTCTCCCCCATCGCAGCCGCCCATGAGTTGCATCATGACTGCACCGGCGCGGGCTGCACCATCTGCGCCGAGCTCGCCGGCAATCTGTCGATCGCCCGTGGCGGTGACACCGTCCCCGTGGGCGCGACATCGTTCATCATCCTCTTGCTGATCTCCGCCCTAGCCGTCATCGGCACCGAGCGATCTTCATATGCCCCGGTCACCCTATTATCCCTCAGGGTCCGTCTGGACGATTAGCGGCTCCCAATTGAATCAAATAGCTACCGCGTGCCACAGCGGCATCGCCTTCGGCCGTCGGCACCCCGACGCAGCCGTTTTCAATTCAGGAGCAATCTATGGACAACCGAATCTACCGTCGCCATCCCAAGCGGCGTCCTATTCGTCACCGTGGCCCCATGGCGGCGGCATATATGCCCCTTTTAAGTGCGGTCTTTGCTCTCGCCGCTTCTGACGACAATGCGTCCAGCTCGACCCCGTCGAGGGGCTCACTGACAAACAGCTTAAAGCCGGCGAGGATTACCCACCCATCATGAACGACAACCTGGAGAAGCTCGTGAAGACGCTGAACTAGGAGTAAGGAACAGAGACGATGAAGATGAGCATGAAGGATCTGAAAAGCTGGATGACCGACCATCCCTACCCCCGTACGCTGGCAACGATCGGCGGCGCATCGATATGCTCGATGCTCGCCCTCGAGCTGCCCTCCAACCATGAACTATGGAAGATGCAGGCCGGACCGGCACTTTTAGAGCTTTTGCTCATCTTCTGCTTCTTGTGCCTGTTGTTCTATCTGCCGCACCGCCGTAAGACCCCCGCAATCGTTGGCATCGTTGCGCTCGCCAGCATCGGTATCGCCGAGTACTTCGTAATCACGTTCAAATCGATGCCCATCCAACCCGGAGACCTGTTCGCCCTCTCGACCGCTGCGACGGTCGCCGGCAGCTACACCTATGAGCTCAGCACTTTCTGCTTCATGGGGCTTGCCGCCGCGGCCTTGGGAATCGCGCTTATCGTCCTCATTCCGCGTGATGCATGTGGGCGACCGCCGCGCCGCGCATCGGAAACGTCCCCCGAGTCCATCGACCATGCGATGTCTGCGTCCTTGAAATCGAAGGACTCAAAGGCGTCTCCGGCAACCGAGGGGACATCGACAGCGCCGAGGGAGCATCCAGTCGCAACCAAATCCAAACTCCCCCTCTCCGTCGACCGTCGTACCGCACTTGTTGCCGGAGCCGCACTGGGGGCGCAGGCCTTCATCAGCTATTACGACACCTTGGGCATCAAGCTTCATACCTGGAAGCCCCTCGAAAGCTATTACAGTCAGGGGTTTCTCCCCACCTTTATTTCGAGCGCGCAAAAAATGGTGCCGCCTAAACCCAAGCACTACAAGAGCGGTGAGGCCTCGGCGATCATCAAGCGCCTTGCCGCGCGCTGGAACGCGGGCACGAACGGCATCGCCGACCCCTCCCGTGCCGCTGCCGTCGAACAGTTTGACCAGCTCAAGCCCTCAGTCATCTGTATCATGAACGAGTCCTTCGCCGACCTTTCAATCTTTAACGAACTGGGCTGTGGCTATAAGGGGCCCGAGCGCTTCAAAGCCATCGATAACGCGCTTCTGCAGGGAGTGAGCTACATGAGCGCCTTCGGTGCCGGCACCTGTAACAGCGAGTTCGAGTTCTTAACCGGACACTCCATGGCATTCCTGGGCGCTGGCGTCTACCCGTTCATGAGCTACAACCTGGCCCCGAGCGAGAACCTCGCCCGTCAGTTCAAGAGACTCGGCTATCGCACCGTGGCCATGCACCCCAACCACGCCACCAACTGGAATCGCGAGAACGTCTTCGCGGACATGGGATTCGACGAGTTCCTCTCGATCGAGGACTTCGCCGGCGCACCCGAGCTCTGCCGCAAGGTCACCGACGCCGCCACCTACGACAAGTGCCTCGAGGTACTAAAGCAGAGCGACCAGCCGATCTTCATCCACGACGTGACGATGCAAAACCACTCCGCCTATGACACGGGCTTGGTGCCCACCGACCAGCAACTGCACCTTGCCGTCGAAGGTGTGTCCGACAAAGTTATCACCTGGACCAATGAATACTGCTCGCTCATGGAAGCGTCCGATGCCGCCTTCGCCGCCTTCCTGGAAAAGCTGCGTGATCTCGACCGCCCCGTCGTCGTGGTGATGTACGGCGACCACCAGCCGTTCTTCACCGACCGCTACAACGACCTCTACTTTACCGATGAGGACGATGCCACCCATACCGAGCGCATCTGGCAGACACGCTATGTGGTCTGGGCGAACTACGATGTCGCCGGCAACGCACAAACGAGTGGGGAACTCAACACAAGCATCAATAACGTCGGTGCACTCGCACTCAATGCCATCGGTGCCCCGCTCACCGCCTACCAACGCGCACGCTTGCAAAACCGAGCGCACATGCCGGCGATAAACGTGGTGGGGGCGCAGGATGCGCACGGCGTTTGGTATACAGCCGAGGCCAAAAACGTTCCCGCCAAGACCGCTAATGCGCGCGATCGCCTGGACCGCATGCAATATCGTAAGCTCTTCGACCACGAAGGCTCGGTCTTTGCCACCCATAAGCAGGCGGCCGCCAACGAAACCGACCCCAACGCAGCTCCGGGAGCCTAGGGTTGACCAATCTCGGGCCCGGTATTCAGAAAAGTCAGTGCAGCAAAATGGCGATGCGGGCAGCGACTTGGGCATGGTTTTCGCCGCTCGCACGGGTCCCCTGGGGAGCACCGTGCATTTTTGGGAGTATTCAGCATGCCCGACAGCTTCGGGCGCCACGATAAATGCCAAAGACCGCGAATATCCCTGCAAATCAAACGCTGTCAGCCTATAACCCCGCCCATCATTCGTGGAAAACGTCGAGAAATCCCGATTTTTCGCCCGAAGTCG
>URVD01000123.1 GCA_900551195.1 uncultured Collinsella sp. | reverse complement strand
CGCCTTCAAACGCTTGCGGGTCATTTTGGCACCCACCGCGTCATGGTGGTGGAAGTAATCTTGCGGTCGTTGATCATGACCTGCGAAGCGCCGATGGCCTGCGTAATGCCGCCCGCCTCGCCGGCAGCAACGCCGGTGTGACGGATGGCGTCGAGCAGCGACGTCTTGCCGTGGTCGACGTGGCCCATGACGGTGACGACCGGGGCGCGCGGCTTAAGGTCGGCGGGATCGTCGTAGAACGAGAAGGTGTTCTCCTCCTCGGGGGTGATGATCTTGATCTGACGGCCCAAGTCGTCGGCAACGAGCTCGACAAGGTCGTCGGACATGGACTGCGTCATGGTAAGCGGCGTACCCAGCAGGAACAGGCGCTTGATGATGTCGTTGGCCGGAACGTCGAGCGCCTCGGCGAGCTCCTGGACGGTAACGCCCTGGGAAACCTTGATGGCGTCGAGCTCCTCGGGGTTCACGCCCTGGGCCAGCGCCTCCTCAATCTTGCGCTCCTCCTGAGCCTTGGCAGCCTCGCGCTCGCGCTTCTCCTTGCGCTTTTTGCGGCGACCGGTGGACTCGCGAGAGGCCTCCTCGACGGCGGCACGAGCCTCCTCGAGCACCTTCTCGCGGCTGTACTCCTCGGCCTCACGAGCCATGCGGCTGTAGTGGTCCTCTTCGTTGTTGTGACCGCCCTTGCGCTTCTTGCCCTTGCCCTGCTTATCGGGGTTGGGGAAGTCCATGCCGGCAGCGACGTTGTTGCTGGCATTGGTGCGATGGCTGTGGGGACGGTTCTCGGAGGCGTTGCGCTCGGAGTTGCTGTCGGATGCGTTGCGGTCGCCTCGACGGCCACCGCGGCGGTCGTTGTTGCCGCCACGACGGTTGCCGCGCTCGGCAGCGCGCTCGGCCTTGGCCTTCTGCTCGGCGTCCTTCTTCTCCTTGAGCACGGTCTCCTGTGCGGCGATCTGGTCGAGCAGCGAACGGAAGCGCGAACCGGAGTCGGAAGCGGGAACGGCGCGGCGCTGGGCCTCGCGAGCAGCCTCCTCCTTCTCGCGAGCAAGACGCTCCTGCTCGGCCTTCTTCTTGGCCTCGGCCTCGGCGCGGGCGGCTTCCTCGGCAGCCTGGGCGGCGGCGAACTGGCGGCGCTCCTCCTCGCGTGCCTTCTCGGCGGCGATGCGCTCGCGCTCGGCCTCGGCAGCGCGTGCTGCCTCCTCAGCGGCGGCTGCCTGCTCCTCGGCCTGCTTGGCGGCCTCGACTTCCTGGGCGCGGGCCTCAATCACCGAGGCGAGCTGCTTGCGGACCATAGCGACGTAGGCGTCCTCCAGAGCGGAGGAAGCGGACTTAGCGGGAATCTTCATTTCGGCGAGATGACCCATCAGTTCCTTGGAGGTCATGCCGAACTCTTTGGCCAGGGTGGACACACGGACTTTTGCCATATGACTTCACCTACCCTTTCTGGCACCTTAGGTGCCTAGAGACTGAACGAGCGTGGGGTATGCGCCGGGACCTGCCCAGCGCGACCGCGCGCTAGATCAGGTCCTCCGCATCATCGAAGGCGTCGGTGTCGTGGACACCGCAGAAACGGGAGCCGGGACGGGCCTGGTTGCGGCACTGGATGCCGTCCTCGGACACGTACTCGCAGCGGCGGACGTCCTCGTCCTCCTCATCACCGATCAGGTCGGCGGCGGGTTCCTCGTGAACGGGAACGTTCTTGAGGATGTCGGCGGCAAGCGTCTCGGACTTGATGTCGATGTGCCAGCCGGTCAGGCGCGCGGCGAGGCGGGCGTTCTGGCCCTCCTTGCCGATGGCGAGGGACAGCTGGTCGTCGGGCACGATGACGCCGGCGTAGGCCTTCTCCTCGTCGATGAGGACGCGGGTGACCTTGGCGGGCGACAGGGCGTTGGCGACGTAGACGGCAGGATCGGCATCCCAAAGGATGACGTCGACGCGCTCGCCACGGAGCTCGCCCACGACAGCGCGAACACGGCTGCCCTTGGGGCCGACACAGGCGCCCACGGGATCCAGACGGTCGTCGAGCGAGTGGACGGCGACCTTGGAGCGCTGGCCGGGCTCGCGGGCGATCGACTTGATCTGGACGGTGCCCTCATAGATCTCGGGCACCTCCTGCTCAAACAGACGACGCATGAGCTCGGGGTGGGTACGGGAGATGACAATCGGCGGACGGCTGTGCTCGCCACGAACCGGCTGCAGGTTGGAGTTGGGGTCGCGAACGTCGATGATCACGGCCTTGATGTGCTGGTTATGCAGGTAGCGCTCGCCCATCGGACGCTCGTTGCGCTCGTTCTCGTAACGGCGCTGATCGAAGTGCGGCAGCTCGGCCTCGACGCCCTCGCGGATCTTGACGATCGTGAAGTCGGGCGTGGACTGCAGCACGGTACCGCTGATGAGGTCACCGATGCGGCCGGAGAACTCCTCGTAGATCTGCTCGCGGGCGGAGTTGCGCACGATGGCGTTGATCTCGGCCTTGGCGTGCTGGGCGGCGATGCGGCTCGTGTTCTTGGGGGTGACGTCGATCTCCTCGAACTCGGTGAAGTTGCCCTCCTCGTCCATGGAATCGTCGATCGGCTCCAGGCGGTAGACGTAGATCTTGCCGGTGGTGCGGTCGATGGTCACCTTGGCGCCCCACTCAAGATGCAGGATCTCGGCATAGCTCTTGGCAAGCGACTGCTCCAGGCGGTCGATCAGGTAGAGCTGGTCGATGTGCTTCTCCTGGCAAAGCTCCATCAGGGCGGACATCATGTCGGATGCTGCCATCTTACTTTCCTTCCTTCGCGGGCTTGAAGTCGTAGGTGGGCTTCAACTTGCACTTTTTAACATCAGAGAAATCGAGGGTGACGGACTCGCCGCCCTCGAGCTCGAGGGTCACGTTCGCCTCGGTGGCGGCGGCAATCTTGCCGGCGTACTTGCGACGGCCCTCGGTAGCGGTGGAGGTGAGCTCACAGTTCTCGCCCACAAAGCGGGCAAAGTCGCACGGGCGGCGCAGCGGGCGCGCCATGCCCGGGCTCGACACCTCGAGCGTATAGCTCGAAGAGATGGGGTCGAGCTCCTCAATCACATCGCCGACCCACTTGGTGTTGGCCGTAACATCGTTGAGCGACAGGCTCTGACCCTCGGCACCCTCGATACGCACGCGCACGCAGGGGGCCTTGGTGGCACCCACGAGCTCGACGTCGACGATGTCGACATCGTGCTGGGGAGCGACGGCCTCGAGCGCGTCGATGATCGCCTGCTCGGTCTTGGTCTTGACCATTGCGGCACCTCCATCCATACAAAAAAGAAGCGGGGCCGAAACCCCACTTCTTTCAATTACAACTTCATTTGCAAGCAAACTATACCAATAGCTGCGGAAACGTGCAAGCACAGTACGAACCTGCAGGTCAGCGTGCGCACAGCTTCTCCATAAGAATAGGACAATTGGCCGAAGGCAACTAGGCAGATACATGCAAAACGAGGGACGACCCAACCGGATCGCCCCTCGTCTTTTATGCGTCAGTTATGCGCGCAGTGCTTACTTGACCACCAGGTTGACCAGCTTGCCGGGCACGCAGATGGCCTTGACGACTGTCTTGCCCTCGAGCCACTTGGCGACGGCGGCCTCGGCGGCAGCCTGCATATCCTCATTGGAGGCATCGCGGGCAACGTCGACGCGGCCGCGGACCTTGCCGAGCACCTGGACCACGATCTGCACCGTGTCCTCGATGGACTCGGCCAGGTCGAACTCGGGCCAGGCAGCGGTATAGGCGTTGCCCTCGCAGCCGAGCGCCTCATGCCACAGCTCGTCGGCCCAGAACGGGCAGATGGGGGCAAGGACGCTCACGATGTCCTTGGCCACGCCGTAGCACAGCGCCTTGTCGCGGGCGGTACCCTCGGTGGCGTTGAGGTAGGCGCTCGCCGCGTTGACGAGCTCCATGACGGCCGAGATGGCGGTGTTGAACTGGCCGCGATCGAAGTCCTCGGTGCACTTGGCGATGGTGCGGTGACGCTCGCGATAGAGCTTCATCGCAACCTCATCGAGCGCGGACTTGTCGAAGGCCACGTTGGCATCGCCGGACTGGACGAGCTGCCAAACGATACGCCAGGCGCGCTTGATAAAGCGGTTAGCGCCCTCGACGGCCTTGGGATCCCAGTCGAAGTCCTTCTCGGGCGGGGCGATAAACAGGATCGCCAGACGCATGGTGTCGGCACCGTAAGGCTCGATGACCGAGCTCGGGGGCACGACGTTGCCCTTGGACTTGGACATGGTGTCGCCGTTCTCGTCCTTGACCATGCCCTGGCACAGCAGGTTAGTGAAGGGCTCGTCCACGCTCAGCAGGCCCAGGTCGCGCAGTGCCTTGGTAAAGAAGCGGCTGTAGAGCAGGTGCAAAATAGCGTGCTCGATGCCGCCGATGTAGTTATCGACGGGCATCCAACGGTCGGCAGCCTCACGGGAGAAGGGCAGCTCAGTGTTGTGCGGATCGGTATAGCGCAGGTAATACCAGCTGGAGCAGGTAAAGGTGTCCATGGTATCGGTCTCGCGCTTGGCCGGGCGACCGCAGACCGGGCAGGTGGTCTCGTAGAAGTCCTTGCACTCGGCAAGCGTCTCGCCGGCGCCCAGGTCCAAGTTCTCGGGCAGCGTCACCGGCAGCTGGTCCTCGGGCACGGGTACGATGCCGCAGTGCTCGCAGTGGATGGCCGGGATGGGGTTGCCCCAATAGCGCTGACGGGAAATGAGCCAGTCGCGCAGACGGAACTCGACCTTGCGACGACCACAGCCCATGGCCTCGAGGTCGGCCACGATCGCGGCCTCGCCCTCGGAGTGCTTGCCGCCGCGCATTCCGGTGTACTTGCCGGACTGGACGAGCGTGCCCTCGGCAGCGTGGGCGCAATCCCAGTCGACGGTCTCGGCATGGAAGGTATCGATGGTCTCGCCGCTGGCCTCGACGGCAGCGCGATCCTCATCGTCCAGGATGATCGGCACGATCGGCAGGTCGTACTTACGGGCAAACTCAAAGTCGCGCTGGTCGCCGCAGGGAACGGCCATGACGGCGCCGGTGCCGTAGTCGGCAACGACATAATCGGCAACCCACACGGGGACCTTCTCGCCGTTGACGGGGTTTACCACATAGCGGCCCGTGAAGGCACCGTGCTTCTCGAGGGTGCCTTGGGCACGCTCGACGGCAGAGATATGCTTGGAGTCCTCGACGATCTTGGTGACGGCCTCCTCGTACTCCGTGCCCTCGACGAGCTCGTGCAGACGGGCGTACTCGGGAGCCAGGACAAAGAAGGAGACGCCAAAAAGGGTATCGGCACGCGTGGTGAAGACGGTGATCTTGCCCTCGTCGCCCTCGATGGGCTCGCCATCGGCGTCGCACAGGGTAAAGTCGACCTCGGCACCCTCGGAGCGGCCGATCCAGTTGGCCTGCATCTGCTTGACGCGCTCGGGCCAGCCAGGGAGCTTCTCCAGGTCATCGAGCAGCTCCTGGGAGTACTC
>URVD01000122.1 GCA_900551195.1 uncultured Collinsella sp. | reverse complement strand
GATGATGCTGGTGTTATGCATGGGGCCCGGGGCGCAGCGTTTACTGCGCTCCGGGCCCCGCTGCTTTGTAAAACCATGACGGTTTAGTCGCCGTTGTTTTAGTCAAACAAACTCGGCATGTCATTTTCCTTCATGAGGGCGCCGGCGGAGGGCAGGCTCTGCGCGGTGAACTTCTCGGCCGAGACGCCGGCGCCAAGGATTTCCTCGGTCGTGCCGACGGTGGTGACCGAGCGGCCCTTCTTGGCCGTAAAGGCCTGGACGCCCTGCGTGTTGGTGGTCGTCTTGGTCTTGAGCAGCGACGTGTTGAAGTTCATCAGGCGGTAGTCGCTCGAGACCAGCGCGAGGTCGCGGTCCTCCTTGAGCACCTGCGCATACAGCAGCTTGCTGCCGCCGTAGATGGCGTTCTTAAGGCGCTTGCGGTTGGTCTTGGTAACGTATCCAGAAAGCGCGACACGCACCACGCGGCCGTTCTCAAAGACGAACAGCACGTCGGCCTTGTAGTCCTCGGGGTCGATGACCCAGATGACGCTCTCGTCGGGTTCCATCTCGAGATCGGTCGGAAGGTACGAGCCCAGCTGGGCCGACTTGGTGTCCTCAAACGCCGCAACCTTGCACTTGTACACCTGGCTCTTGTTGGTAAAGACCAGCAGCTCGTGCGTGTTGGAGGACGGGAACTCGATAAAGGGTTTGTCGCCGTCCTTGTACTTGAGCGTGGTCGCCTTCTTGAGCACGCGGTCCGTCATCTTCTTAAGGTAGCCATCGCGCGAGAGCATGATGGTGACCGGGTACTCCTCGACCTCGGGCTCCAAGCTTACCTCGATAACCTCATGGGGTTCGATCCTGCCCGTGCGGCGCGGCATCACGTACTTCTTGTTGACCGCGGCCAGCTCGTCGCTGATGACCTTCTTGATGTTTTCCTCGCTCGAGAGGATCTCCTCAAGCTCGGCGATCTCGCCCTCAAGCTTGGCGATGTCCTTGGTGCGGTTGAGGATGTACTCCTCGTTGATGTTGCGGAGCTTGAGCTCGGCGACAAACTCGGCCTGGGTCTCATCGATGTCGAAACCCTTCATAAGGTTGGGCACGACCTCGGCCTCGAGCTTGGTGCCACGGATGATGGCGATTGCCTTGTCGATGTCGAGCAGGATCGCCTCGAGGCCGTGCAGCAGGTGCAGGCGCTCGGACTTTTTGCCCAGGTCAAAGTTAATGCGACGACGCGTGGACTCAATACGCCACTTGACCCACTCGTGCAGGATCTGGCGCACGCCCATAACACGGGGATAGCCGTCGACGAGCACGTTGAAGTTGCACGAGAACGAATCCTGCAGCGTGGTCGAGCGATAGAGCTTCGCCATGAGCTTGTCGGGGTCGACACCGCGCTTAAGGTCGATGGCGATGCGCAAGCCCGAGAGGTCGGTCTCGTCGCGGATGTCAGCGATCTCTTTGACCTTGCCCTCCTTGGAGAGCTTGACGATGCGCTCGATGATGACATCGGTCTTGGTGGTGTAGGGAATCTCGTACACCTCGATGATGCGCTCTTCGGGAATCCAGCGCCAGCGGGAGCGGATCTGGAAGCTGCCAAGGCCGGTCTCGACGATCTTCTCCATCTCCTCGCGGCGGTAGATAATCTCGCCGCCGGTCGAGAAATCGGGCATGGGCATGTACTCGAGCAGGTCGCAGTCGGGGTCCTTCAGGTAGTGCATCGTGGCGGTGCAGACCTCGTTGAGGTTGAAACCGCAGATGTCGGACGCCATAGCGACGCCGATGCCCTTGTTGGCCGAGACAAGGATGTTGGGGAACGTGGTGGGCAGCAGACGCGGCTCCTTCATGGCGCCGTCGTAGCTGTCGACGAAGTCGACCGGGTCCTTGTCGATGTCCTTGAAGATCTCGGCGCTGATGGGGGAGAGCTTGGCCTCGGTGTAACGCGAGGCGGCGTAGCTCAGGTCGCCCGAATAGTACTTGCCAAAGTTGCCCTTCGACTCCACGAAAGGAGCAAGCAGCGCCTCGTTGCCCGTGGCCAGGCGCACCATCGTCTCGTAGATGGCGGCGTCGCCGTGGGGGTTGAGCTTCATGGTCTGGCCCACGATGTTGGCGCTCTTTTGGCGCTCGCCCTTGAGCAGGCCCATCTTGTACATAGTGTAGAGCAGCTTGCGGTGCGAGGGCTTAAAGCCGTCGATCTCGGGGAATGCACGCGAGACGTTGACGCTCATAGCGTAGGGCATGTAGTTGACCTCGAGCGTCTGCGTAATCGGCTGGTCGGTGACCTCGGAGTGCAGGCCGATGACGTTCTCGGCGTTGACCTGTTTTTTCTTTGGCTGGTTCTTCGTCTTCTTCTTTGCCACGATTTCCTCTTGAACTATTTGTGGGCCGTCGTTATCGATTTGCTGCTATTGCAGGTCCAGCTGGTCCAGGTATTCCTTGCCGTGCTCGGAGATATGGCGCTTGCGGCCCGCCTCGTCGTTGCCCAGCAACAGGTTGAACATGGTTTCCATCTTGGTGACGTCCTCGGGCTCCACCTTGATCAGACGGCGCGTCTCGGGGTTCATGGTGGTGAGCCACATCATGTCCGGATCGTTCTCACCAAGACCCTTGGAGCGGTTGATGGAGCACTTCTGGTCGCCGATCTCCTTGAGGATGCCGTTCTTCTCGAGCTCGGTGTAGGCAAAGTAGGTCTTCTCTTTGCAGTTGATCTCGTAGAGCGGCGACTCGGCGATATACACGTAGCCCTCGTCGATAAGTGTGGGCACCAGGCGGTAGAGCATGGTGAGCACGAGCGTGCGGATGTGATAGCCGTCGACGTCGGCGTCCGTACAGATGATGACCTTGTTCCAGTTGAGGTTGTCCAGGTCAAAGGCACCGAGGTTCTTGATGCGCTTGTCCTTAATCTCCACGCCGCAGCCCAGCACGCGCATGAGGTCCATGATGATGTCGGACTTAAAGATGCGCGGGTAGTCCTCCTTTAGGCAGTTGAGGATCTTGCCGCGGACGGGCATAACGCCCTGGAACTCGGCATCGCGCGAGGTGCGAATGGCGCCTGCTGCCGAGTCGCCCTCTACGATGTAGATCTCACGACGGTTCTTGTCCTTGGAGCGGCAATCGATGAACTTTTGCACGCGGTTGGCCATGTCGGTCTTTTGCTGCAGGTTGGTCTTGATGCTCTGACGCGTCTTCTCGGCGTTCTCGCGCGAGCGCTTGTTGATGAGCACCTGCTCCATGATCTTGTTGGCGGCGTCTTTGTTCTCGATCAGGTAGGTCGAGAGGCGCTCCTTAAAGAATGCCGTCATAGCCTGCTGGATAAAGCGGTTATTGATGGCCTTCTTGGTCTGGTTTTCGTAGGACGTCTGGGTGGAGAAGCAGTTGGTCACCAGTACCAGGCAGTCCTGGACGTCTTGCCACTTAATGCCGGTCTCGTTTTTGTTGTACTTGCCCTGTTGCTTAATATAGGCATCGATGGCGCTGGTCAGAGCGCTGCGCGCGGCCTTCTCGGGCGAACCGCCGTTCTCGAGCCATGACGAGTTGTGGTAGTACTCCTGCATCATGAAGGTGCGCGAGAAGCACATGCACGCGGTGATCTTTACGTTGTAGTCGGGCAGGTCCTCGCGATCGCGACCGCGGCGGTCGGCCTCGATAAAGAAGGGTTCGGTAAGGTAGTCGGTACCGACCTTCTCGAGCACGTAGTCCTCGATACCCTTGGGGTAGCAAAAATCCTCTTCGGAAAACTCGCCGTTGTCGTCCTCGATGCGCAGGCGGAAGGTCACGTTGGCGTTGACCACGGCCTGGCGGCGCATGGTCTCGCGATACCAGTCGTGGGGAATGCTGATCGAGGTAAAGACCTCAAGATCGGGGCGCCACTTGATGGTGGTGCCGGTGCGGTCCTCGTCGCTGGGCTCAATCTCGAGTGCCTTCTTTTTGGCGCCGACGACCTTGCCTTTCTTAAAGTGCAGAGAGTACTTGTTACCGTCGCGCCAAACGGTGACGTTCATGTACTCGGAAGCGTACTGGGTCGCGCACGAGCCCAGGCCGTTGGTGCCGAGCGAGAAGTCGTAGTCGCCGCCCTGGTTGTTGTTGTACTTGCCGCCGGCGTAGAGCTCGCAGAAGACGAGCTCCCAGTTAAAGCGCTTCTCGGAAGGGTTCCAGTCGAGCGGGCAGCCACGGCCGTTGTCCTCTACCTGAATGGAGCCATCGCGAAAGGCGGTAAGGGTGATGAGCTTGCCGTAGCCCTGGCGCGCCTCGTCAACGGCGTTGGACAGGATCTCGAAGGCGGCATGCGCGCAGCCGTCGAGCCCGTCAGAGCCAAAGATGACGGCGGGGCGCAGGCGTACGCGCTCCTCGTCCTTGAGCTGACGAATACTGTCGTTACCATAGTTTGCGGTGTTTTTTGCCATGCTCGCTCTCTCGATGCTCCTTTGCTGCGTTTAAGTCATATAGATAGTCAAGGTAGCATAGCCCGGCCCATAGGCGATTCCAACCAACACGAAATCCATCGAACAATCGTTCGGAGTCGGGCACCTTTGGCTTCTGCGGTCATTCCCTGCGCGGTGTGGTGCTCGTGTTAAAACCGTGGCTTATCGGCTGGTAGAATTGCCGCATCAAGACTGCATGTTGTTTGAGGGGGCGCAATGACCGAGAAAGAGAAGATGGAGCGCGGTGAGTGGCATGATGCCAACTTTGACGAGGAGCTCCTGGCGCAACGCGCGAAGGCGGAGGCGCTCTGCTATGACTTTAATATGGCAAAACCTGGAAGCGACGCACAGCTCGATGCTTTGAAGTCCTTGCTCGATACCGATCTTCCCGGGGGGCTGACGGTCCTTTCGCCTGCCTACTTTGACTACGGGAGCAAGACGACCTTTGGTGAGGGCTGTTTTGTAAACCATGGCTGCTACTTTATGGACGGCGGCTCTATCACCTTTGGTGGCAACGTGTTTATCGGGCCGTTTTGCGGCTTCTACACCGCTTCGCACCCCCTAAAGGCAAAGGACCGCAACTTGGGTCTCGAGAAGGCTCTGCCCATCGTTGTCGGCGATAACTGCTGGTTTGGCGCGAACGTGTCAGTGCTGCAGGGAGTTACCATCGGCAGCGGTTGCGTAATTGCCGCGGGCAGCGTCGTGACGGAAGACCTTCCAGACAACGTGGTGGCGGCAGGCGTCCCCGCAGTCGTCAAGAAGACCATCGAACAATAACGAAGCCCTTAAACGATAATGCCCCACTGTCCTCGGTGGAATGCGGGGCGAGGAAGCCGAGCTCGACTCCGCTTGCGACATCTAATGCGCAATGGGCTGGCTCTGGGTATTCAGAACCAGCCCATTTTGGTGTTCGATGAGCCGGGTCGGCGTCTCTCGCAAAAGTAACTTGGAGCTAGCGAGGCTTATCCGAATTGACCTCATCGGCGGCGTCTTTTTCGAGCGCCGTGCGGCGGGCGCTGTAGGCGATGAGGCCCGCGCCTGCCGCGGCGAGTGCTGCAGCGGCTGCCGTAAGGGCAGCGTTGACATCGCCCGTGCCCGCAAGCGCGCCCGCTTTTCCGGAGCGCTTGTTATTGCCGTGGTCCTTGCCGCTGCCGGAGCTGCTTCCGCCGGAGCCGCC
>URVD01000121.1 GCA_900551195.1 uncultured Collinsella sp. | reverse complement strand
GAGCAGTTACGCGGTTTGGTAAAACCGCGTAACGATATTAGTGCCTAAAATGCCTGGCCCCCGTGAAGACCATCGCAATGCCATGCTCGTTGCAGGCCTGGACGCTCTCGTCGTCGCGCTTGGAGCCGCCGGGCTGAATGATGCAGGTCACGCCGTGCGCGGCAAGCACGTCGACGTTGTCGCGGAACGGGAAGAACGCATCGCTTGCACAGGCAAAGCCGCCCTTCTCCACGCCCTCGCGCTCGCAGAAGTCCTCGGCGCGCTCGCAGGCAAGCAGCGCAGAGTCAACGCGGTTGGGCTGACCCGGGCCCATGCCAATGCCGGCCTTACCCTTGGAGACCAGGATGGCGTTGGACTTGACGCCCTTGCAGACCTTCCAGGCAAACTCGAGCTCGGCCATCTCGGCGTCGGTGGGCTTGCGGTCGGTGGGGAACGTAAAGGTCGCGGGGTCCTCGGTCACGTGGTCGACTTCCTGCACCAGCATGCCGCCGTCGACGGAGCGCAGCTCCACCTGGGCACCGTGGTCCACGCCGCCGGTAGCCAGCACACGCAGGTTGGGGCGCTTGGCCATGCGCTCGAGCGCCTCGGCAGTGTAGCTCGGAGCAATGATAACCTCGACGAACTGCTTGTTCTGATCGGCAAAGTGCTCAACCAGCTCATAGGGAACCTCGCGGTTGCAGGCGATGATGCCGCCGAAGGCGCTCTTGGGATCGCAGGCGAAGGCGCGGTCGTAGGCGGCCGTGATGTCCTCGGCCACGGCGGAGCCGCAGGGGTTCTGATGCTTGAGGATCACGCAGGCCGGCTCGTCGAACTCGCGGACCAGGTTCCAAGCGGCGTCGGCATCCAGATAGTTGTTGTAGCTGAGCGGCTTGCCCTGGATCTGCTCGGAGCCCACGAGCGGGAACTGCGAGCTCGCGGTATTCTCGCAGCCCTCGGCAAAGCGATAGACCGTGGCCTTTTGCTGCGGGTTCTCGCCATAGCGCAGGTCGTCGACCTTCTCCAGCGAGATCTCGAGCTTGGCAGAGGTGTCCGCCACGTCGCTTGCCTGGGCGGCAAGCCAACGGGAGATAGCCGTGTCGTAGGCGGCGGTGGTCTGGTAGACCTTCACCTGCAGGCGACGACGGGTGGAAAGCGTGGTGCAGCCACCGGTCTCGCGCATCTCAGCCAGGACGGCATCATAGTCGGCCGGGTCGGAGATGACGGTAACGCTCGCGGCGTTCTTGGCGGCAGAGCGCAGCATGGAGGGACCGCCGATGTCGATGTGCTCGATGGCATCCGCGAAGGTGACCTCGGGGTTGGCGACGGTCTTCTCGAACTCGTACAGGTTGACGACGACCAGGTCGATCAGCTTAATGCCGTGCTGTGCCGCCTCCTGCATGTGCTGCTCGGAATCGCGGCGGGCCAGCAGCGCGCCGTGAACCTTGGGGTGCAGGGTCTTAACGCGGCCGTCCATCATCTCGGGATAGCCCGTGAACTCCTCGATGGGGGTTACGGGGACGCCCGCGTCCTCGATGGCACGAGCCGTGCCGCCCGTAGAGATGATCTCGACGCCAAAGTCATCGACCAGCGTCCGTGCGAAATCGACGACGCCCGTCTTATCGGTAACCGAGATCAACGCGCGTGCGATCTTCACATCAGATCCCATGCAGTCCTCCTGTCTGGTACGCCGCCGTGCTCTGTGAGCCGGTGATACGTCGATCTGCAGCGCTCGCGCAGCGGCATTGAAAATACTGATTCAATGTAGCGCATCGAGCGCATCGATGCACCCCGCAACGGGCGCATATGCAGAAAAAGTTTGCGAGCGGAGGGGATGGGCACGGCACCGGGCACGGTGAGTTCATGGAACACAGGGGCACCATAATTAGATGCCAATAGCGTGGTAGAACTGTGCTCGATATGCATCCGCAAAAGAAAGAGGCACCATGGTCTCGCGGGTTCTCTACCGACCGTTTGATACCGAAGACTTCGACGCCATCGCGCTGATTCTACAGCAGCTTTGGCATGACAATTCGGATAACGATGAGTACAACCGCCTTGAGGCCGCGTGCGACCTTGCCTACTGCCTTTCGTCTTCGACGTTTTCGCAAGTTGCCGTAATCGACGGTCAGGCGCGCGGCATTGCGCTCGCGCGTGCGGGACAGAGCTCCGGCGCCACCGTTAAGGAACATTGGCTGGATACCGAACGCGCACTGCTATCGCAAATGCGCGAGCTGGAGCCCGATGCCTGCGCCGAGTATCTCTCGTTTGTGCGCGCAACCATCCGAACCAACAACCGCCTGCTCGAAAGCAGCCCGTTGCCACACGACAACGAGGTCACGCTGCTTGCCGTAGATCGCGACGTCCATGGCCTGGGCGTTGGCTCGGTGTTGCTCGACGCCGCAGTCTCGTACCTATCCTCGCGCGGGGCGACGAGGGCGCACCTGTACACCGACTCCAACTGCTCGTGGAAGTTCTACGAGCTGCATGGCTTTAAGCGCACGGCCACGCACCGCGCCAACCGCGAAGAGCGCCGTCACGACATGCCGCGCGAAAGCTTCCTCTACGAACTCGACCTAACAGCCTAGGCCCAGCAGCCATACCTAGTCATTTAGGAACGTCCCCAGTGACTAGTCGTTGGGGACAGTCTTCGTAGGTAGCGCATAAAAAGGGATGGGCTTCCCCCGACGGCTGTCGAGAAAAGCCCATCCCATAATTTACGACCGTTAGAACGTTCCGCCGCCGCCCCCGCCGACGCCGCCGCCTCCGCCGCCCGAGAAGCCGCCGCCTCCGCCACCACCCGAGCTGTCCGAGCTCGACGCGAGCTCACGGATGCTCTCGTGATACACATCGTTAAACGAATCGAGCGGCGACTCGGTACCGTAATGATGGTAGTACCACCAGTAGCAGGGGTAATTGTCGTAGAAACCGTCGGCCTCGCGCACCTCGGGAGGAACAGCCTCGGCAAGCTGACGCAGGACTTCCTTCGAAACGCCCAGCGCCGCACCCATCACCAGAAGCTTATTCCACAGGACCAGATCGCCGGGGACGGCTTCCTTTAGGCGCGTGAAATCCTCGAGCCAATGCTTAAGCGCCTTGCAGCGAGCCGCCACCTCGGCGCCCTCCGGCGTAAAGCGGCGGAACGTAAGGCCCACGCCAATACCCACCAGCACAATCGGCACCGAGATAACCGCGGCGATAATGTTCGCCTGTGCGCCGTCGGTAAAGAAGATGGATCCCGCGGGAACAAAGGCGATCAGAATACCAAGAACCAGGCAAAACACCATTGCGACAATGCCGTCCGAGGCAACGTACTCGCTATCGGCCAGCTTGCCCTTAACGGTGTTCTGATAGTCCTCGAGCTTGTCGCCCACGGGTGTAGCGTGCTGCTTGACGTAGTGCTGCAGCTCGTCGAACGTGCGCGAGCGATCGCCGTTCTCGTCGGGCTTAGCACCGGCAAAGAAGACCTTGAGCACCATGTGGTCAATGCCCTTGGCCGACTTCCAGCCCGCATCACTCACCGTCACGCGATACGTCTGCTCTTCTTTTTCACGCCCCAACAGACCCTTCTTGGCCTTAGTCACGGTCGCCTGCTCCAGCTTGATCACACGGTCGTCAGTGAGCTTCATGAGCGTGGCGATATATGCCTGATCGGGCACCTCGTTCCAGCTCATGAGGGCCGAAAGCACGGCGGGATGGTCGGCCGAAGGCACATCGCGGAAATATTCGTCCTGGAAAAACGGCTTGGGCTTGCGGCGGCGCAGCTTGAGCATAATGATTGTGCCGGTAAAGGCCGCTGCCGCGGCAACACTTAGCACGGCAAGTGCATTGGCAATCATGCGAGCGTGAGCGCGGCGGGCGTTGGCTTCGTCGGCCCATTCCTTCTCTTCGCTCAGGATCGTTGACATGCGCTCTTCGCCCGAGGCGGCAAGCTGCGGCACCCAGTCGCTGGGGAAGGCGATGCGTGCCTCGGCGAATTCGCCCTGCTGCACGCAGGGAATGGTATAGGTGACCATGGGTTCGTCCGCATCGAGCGATACGTCGCCCGTCAGTGGGCCGTGGCCCCATGCGCGGAAGTTATCGCCCTTGACGGCCGCCGTCCCGGCAGCGGCATTTGCGAAGTACACTTCCATCTCGACATCATCGGAGTCCGCGGACCAGCCATCGCCCACAAACTTCCAGTAGAGCTCAGCGGTATCGGCCCAGTTCATAACCGCACCGGTCATGGTGTAACTCACGTAATAGATCGCGCTGTCGCCGCTCTCGTGGGGGCTGAACACCTTGATTCTTACGCCGCTGTCGGACTGCTCAACCGTATAGACGCCGTTGTCGCCTTTGTTTGCGCTGTCGACCTTGTTAAACGCAGTGTCGTCTTCCTCGACGCTTAGCACATTGACGACCACCGAGCCGCCTTGCTGGTTAGAGCCTGTATTGATATCCCAATACACGCCGTTGATGTCGTCGTCGAAATCAAACTGGCGTCCCTCGACAACGGTCAGCGAGCCGTCGGCCTCGACCGTGGCACCGATATAGGTTTGGGTCATGGAGTAGCCGTCGGCGTGCGCGGCGACAGGCAGCAGCAACAACGCAAGCGCGACGAGCACGCAGACGGAAGCGAATCGCGCAAACAGGCAGCGCTGCCGACAAGTATTGGCAACGGGGGCGTTCATAGGCACATCCTTTGTCTGTAAAACCAACATCGCCATTGTCCCACGTTTGCGGACACACATGACGAATATCTGGGCCAACGGAACGTCAAATGGGACAAAAGTCCCACCCGAGTCTGGCACTTAGGGACGTTCCTAATGATCTATTGGGGACGGAGGAAAACGGATCATTGGGTTGAACCGACGGACTGCAACAAATTTGCCGTTTGGGACGTTCTTTGGCCGAGTCCCGCGCCAACGATAGATACCACTTCACAGCTCCGTCACAGGTGTAGCGGCTTTGTGTTGCCGCTAAAACGCTGATTGAGCCTGCGGGCGAAGGGCATAAAGCAGTTGAGCGAAAACGGTTTGCCCCTTTCCCGTTCGCTCGAGGATCATGTCCCCCTTTTCCGCGGAAACCCCGGCAGTTGCGAAGAGCTGCCGGGGTTTCTGTCGTTCGTGGGGCCGAGTCGGTGCGCAGCGATCGAGACCTTGAAACGCAAACCCACCGCGCGCAATGCGCAGCGCCGCCAACTTGCGAGCCACGGAAACGCCTTCCCTACCGTGCCCCGCGCTATACTCGTCCGCATGGATATCAAAACACGCAACATACCAACGCCCGCCGCGGATGCGCCAACGACGCAGCCTGCCTCCGTTCCCGCACCTGTCGTGGGCCGTTTTGCCCCGTCGCCCTCGGGCCGCATGCACCTGGGCAACGTGTTCAGCTGCCTGTGCGCGTGGCTTTCGGCCCGCAGCCAGGGCGGCAGCATCGTGTTGCGCATCGAGGACCTGGACGATCGCTGCAAGCGCCCGGAACTTGCCACTCAACTGATTGACGACCTGACCTGGCTGGGACTCGAGTGGGACGAAGGCCCCTACTACCAGCACGATCGCCTCGACATCATCGCTCGGCTGCCGCAGCCCTGGTAGGCGCCGAAAAAGCGCAGCAAAATGCAAACCATCAGGGAAATGAGGAGTA
>URVD01000120.1 GCA_900551195.1 uncultured Collinsella sp. | reverse complement strand
AACCCGGCATTTGGACAGATGTTCAAGATGAATTGCAAGACAGATGCAGACGGTACTTTGCCTTGGCGATGACTGCCAACTCGGGGCCGGATCGTTTTCGATACTTGATAGATATGGATTAGAAGATCATTAGATTACAGGTTGATCCATAATGCGGAACCGCGTTGTCCACGCGATGCCGTCGGAGCCCACGCCGCCGTCCGAGGTGACGCCGGCCGCGTAACACGAATCGTCATCCGGCGAACGAAGCCGCCAGTGGCACGCGGCGTTGCCATCCGAGCCCAGCCCCATTACTGCCCGAGACAGTTGGCGGGGTAGCACTGTCGACCCCCATCGGAATAAAGGTAGCGATTCAGCTCAGGACCTACCGACGGGTTCGTGTCGGCAACCCCGGCCTTTCCTTTGCCTAGCGCGACCCTCGCGAAGCGCGTGAGCGATAGGGAAAGGAAAGGCCGGGGCGAACAACCCGCGGCGCAGCCAGTGTTCGCGTTACGGCAAGATATGGAAGCCCAAAGCGGCGATATCCTTGGCAAAGCCGCGCACGGTGTCGAGCGAGACCTCGTACGGATCGCGACCGATGTTCTTGCGCTTGGCCAGGATGCTGTTGGGCACCGTGATGATCTGGCAACCGCAGGCCTGCGCCTGGTAAATGTTGATGAGCTCGCGCGTGGACGCCCACAGGACCTCGCAGTTGGGCTTGACGGCGGCCTTCTTGACCGACTCCGTCATAAACGGAATAGGATCGACGCCGGTGTCGGCGATACGGCCGGCAAAGAGCGAGATGATGGACGGCGTCTCGGCGTCAACGGCCTCGACCATCTCGTCGACCTGCGCAGGCGTAAAGATGGTGGTGACGTTGACCTTGATGCCGTCGGCGGAAAGCTTGCGCACTAGCTTGGCGGTGGACTCGCCCTTGGTGGTCACGCACGGAATCTTGACGTAGACGTTCTCGGCCCAGGCAGCAAACTCGCGGGCCTCGACCTCCATGGTCTCGACGTCGTCGGCAAAGACCTCAAACGAGACAGACACATCGGTGATGTGGGCCAGGACCTCCTTGGCAAACGCGCGGTAATCCGTCACGCCGCCCTTCTTCATAAGGGACGGGTTGGTCGTGAAACCCTGAACGTTGCCGTTCTCGTACATGTCGAGCATGCCCTCGAGGTTTGCACCGTCAGCGAACACCTTGATTGCCATCTGCCTGATTCCTTTCGCTTGCACATGGGCGATAAACTGCTAAACACTTTACCTACGTTTATCAAGGCGTGAGCTGCGGTTTTTTATCTTCTCGGCGAACGGTTTTGCAGATTTACCATTTTTATATCGACGCCCCAGCGGCAAAACGTTTTTGCTGATCATCGCGATTGATTCCGTTCGCGGCGCAGAGACAGCGCTTCACCGGTGCGTTTTCACAACCACTCCAAAACAAAAAGCGGTGACGCCTCATTTGAGACGTCACCGCTTCCGTGTAGGAGCCGGTTATCGGAGCTCCGCCCGATTAGGGCTTAACGTATGCCTGGATTACTCTTCCTCAACGTGATTGATCACAGCACCCTTGGTGTGGATGAAGTTGGGGACGAAGGCAACGACCAGAAGGACAGCAAGAATCGCGTAGACACCGGTGGTACCGAAGGCCTCGGCAGCGCGGCCAAGCGTAATACCAATGACGGAGAAATCGAAGTCGCCGAACGTAGTGTTCTTGAAGCCAAAGACGTCAAGAACGGGCAGGAGCAGGGCCGGGGCGAAGGTGATGAGCAGGCCGTTGACGAAAGCGCCAAGAGCTGCGCCCTTGCGACCGCCGGTAGCATTGCCGTAGATGCCTGCGGTAGCACCGCAGAAGAAGTGGGGAACCATGCCCGGGATGATGAAGATGCCCAGGGTAGCGCCCACGATGAACATACCGACCACGCCACCGATGAAGGATGCGACAAAGCCGAGGATGACGGCGGTGGGAGCATAGGGGAAGAAGACGGCACAGTCGACGGCGGGGATGGCACCGGGGATCAGCTTGTTGGAGATGCCCTGGAAAGCCGGGACCAGGTCGGCAAGGATCATACGAACGCCGTTATAGACGATGGTGACACCAACGGCAAAGGACAGGGCACAGGTCAGGGCATAGACAATCACGTTGTCGCCGCCAGCGGTCTTGGTAACGACCGCAGGATCTGCGATGTAAGCGGCGAAAGCGGTAACCAGGTAGAAGAAGGCCATGGTAAGAGCCGTGGAGATGGTAGTGTCGCGCAGGAAGGCGAACTTCTCGGGAACCTCGATCTTCTCGGTGCTGTTCTCCTCGGCGTCCTTAGCAAAAAGCGTACCGACTGCAGCGGAGATGTAATAGGCGAGTGAACCGAAGTGGCCCATGGCGATTTCATCGCCATCGGTAACCTTCTCGGTGAAACGCTGACCAACGGCGGGAAGCATAGCGCTCACGAGGCCCAGGAACATGCCGCCCACGATGACAAGCTGGACATCCTGGAAGCCAGATGCCTGCAGAACGGCAGACAGCAGGCAGGCCATAAACATGCTGTGATGGCCCGTCAGGAAGATGTACTTAAACTTGGTAAAGCGGGCAATGATAATGTTCACGACATAGCCGAGAATCAGGATCATCATGGTCTGAACGCCAAGGACGCTCTGAGCCATCGAAACGACGACCTCGTTGTTGGGCACGACGCCGGTGATGTGGAAACCGGTCTCGATGAAGGTACCCAGCGGAGCAAGGTTCTCCTGAACAACAGCGGCGCCAGCGGACAGCATGATGTAACCAAGAATGGGCTTCAGGGTGCCCGTCATCACCTTGTGGGCAGGACGCTTAAGCGCGACAAGGCCCACAAAGGCAAATAGGCCCATAATCCACGCTGGCTTGGTCAGAATCGATTGGATAAACTCAAGTATGGGAAGGATGGCTTGCATCTGCGCTTCCTTTCTCTCTAACGTGGGCGCGTTTCCCTCTTCCACAGGGAACCGCCCTTTTTTGTGCCGCTTTAGGCGTTAGCGGCGGCCGCCTTGATTGCCTCGAGGGCGTCTTCGCGGATCTTCTTCTTGTTCACATAGCTGCGAACGATCACAACGTTGCCGTGGAGCTCGGGGGCGAGTTCCTTAACGGTGATGAACAGATCCGGATTTGCGGAAGAAGCACCGTTCAGGTCCATAGACTCAACGTCGGCCTTGATGCCCTCCTCCTCGCAAAGCTCCTCGACTTTGCCAGCGAGCATCAGGCTGGACCCGATGCCGTTTCCGCATACGGTGATGATATGCATGGCAACCTTCCTCTCCTACACGTGACGGTTTTCCGTCTATCCAAAAGCGGCGACGCATCGCCGTGCCATTAAGGCCTAAAAGAATGAACGCATGGTCTCCAAAACCTGCTCGGGCGTATCGCATGCGCTGAGCTTGGCAACGCAGTCCTCGTCCTCGAACATCTGCGAAAGCTCCGCCAAGCAGCCAAGATGAGCCTTGGGGTCGGGTGCGCAAATACCCACGAGCACGTGAACCGGATCGAAATCCTCGTGTCCAAACGCAATGGCAGGGTCAAGCGTGACGATACAGATCCCCGCTTCACTCACATTGCCATCTGCCTGAGCGTGGGGCATGGCGATGCCCTCTTCCAAGACCATATAGGGGCCGAATTTGTGAACCGATGAAATCATGGCGTCAACATAGCTCTGGTCGCATTTGCCAGCGTCTACGAGCAACTTACCGCATGCCTTGATCGCTTCCTCCCAGTCGGAGGCCTCGACGTGGCAGGCAACAAGCTCGGGCTTAAGAAGATCGGTCAGCATGCTCGTCCCCTACTCCTCGGGCAGGATATGAAAACCAAGCGCCTGAATGTCGCGGGCAAAGCCCTTGACCGTATCAAGCGAGTACTCAAGCAAATCTTTCCCGAAATTCTTGCGCTTGGCAAGAAGGGCATTGGGGACCGTAATGATCTGACAGCCAACGGACTCCGCCTGGAAGATATTGAGGACCTCGCGCGTAGACGCCCAGAGAACCTCGGCAGCAGGCTTAACGGCAGCCTTCTTTACGGACTCCGCCATGAGGGGCAGCGGATCGACGCCGGTATCGGCAATGCGACCGGCAAAGATGGACAGAATAGAGGGGGTCTCAGCAGAGACGGCATCGACAAACTCGTCGACCTGCTCGGGCGTGAAGATAGTGGTGACATTCACCTTGATGCCGTCGGCAGAAAGGCGCTTGACCAGCGCGGCAGTGGACTCACCCTTGGTGTTGAGCGCCGGGATCTTAACGTAGACGTTGTCTGCCCAGGTTGCGATCTCGCGAGCCTCGGCTTCCATACCAGCCTCGTCGTCGGCGAATACCTCAAAAGAAACCGACACATCGGTAATGTGCTCAAGAACCGTCTTGGCAAAAGCGCGGTAGTCAGTCACGCCACCGGCCTTCATAAGGGAAGGATTGGTCGTGAAGCCCTGAACGTTGCCATTGTCATGCATGTCAAGCATGCCTTCGAGGTTAGCGCCGTCGGCAAACACCTTAATCGCCATGTTCGGTCCTTTCTCATCTAGCACTATTGCTATCGAAAGCCTTCTTCTTTGTTTCAAAAGCTTTTCGGCTTTCTTTTATAAACTATTTCAAAAGCCATCGAAAGCTCAATTGTCAACTTTCCGTGAACGGTCGAATATCGGGTGTGAACGTACTTCTTTTGGGCGGCACCTTCAGAATGAGACTCTTTATAGCCCGTCTACATGCGAACTATCTGCTACGCATGCATTTGTGACATGCCCTTCCGTTCTTTTGATTCATTCGAATTTGCCTTGTTCTTTTCATATCGATACGTTATATTTCGATTACGAAAGGCGCATCTTTTACCTTTTGTTCAAAAGGAGCGGCATATGGCATCTACTTCAGACCTTTCACCGGCCGAGCGTCAGCGATTTATCATGAATTGGCTGGCCGAAAAGCCAAATATCTCGGTATCCGACATCGTTCGCCGTTTTTCGGTTTCGGAAGTCACCGCACGGCACGACCTCATCTCGCTGGAATCCGAAGGCAAGCTGCGTCGCGTACGCGGCGGAGCGGTATCGCTTTCTCGCTCCAACGCAATCTCGTATCCCGAGGAGCGCATCAATGTCCAAGTCGAGGCCAAGGAGGCCATCGCCGCAACCGCAGCAACTCTTGTTGATGATGGCGATGTTCTGGTAATTGATATCGGCACCACAGGCTTTTACTTCGCTAAGGCCCTCATGGACAAGCGTGAGATCACCATTATCACCGGCGATCTTGCAATCGCGAACTACGCCAGCTTCAATCTCCCCAATGCTTCGGTAGTGCTGCTGGGCGGCTCCGTGCGCAAGGGGCACCTCTATCTCGCGGGCGCACTGACGCTCGACTGCATGAGCAAACTACATGCCGACAAGGCGTTTGTCAGTGCCGACGGATTCCACCCCGACCACGGTTTTACCGTCGAGCACGACTTCTCGGCCATGATCAAGCATATGTACCTTACCAACTCAAACCAGGGCTACATGATGGTTGACCAGGGAAAGTTCAACAAAACCAGTTTTTATCAGTCCGCGCAGATCGATGCCCTCGACGGCATCATCGTTGATGGAGACGACGAGGGCATCATGACGGCGGCGATCGAGAGCAGTCGCAGTCATCCCAAGCTCTATATTGCAAAATAGCTCAAATGGCCGGGTCGCCC
>URVD01000119.1 GCA_900551195.1 uncultured Collinsella sp. | reverse complement strand
TACACCCGCGGCGTCGAGCTCCTCAAAAGCCTGCGCACCCGCCTGTCCGATGCCGAGCAGAAGGTCTCGGTGCTCCTTAAGGACGTCGACGGCAACGACGTGCTCGCCGACGGCGAGGCCGCCAACACCGATGATAACCTTTCGTTCTAAGCATCTCGACCAAATATAATTACCTTGGTCTGTAAGAAAGGAACCAGCTATGTGCGATTGCATCTTCTGTAAAATTGCCAACCACGAGATCCCCTCGACCGTTGTCTATGAGGACGACCAGGTCATCGCCTTCGACGACCTCAACCCGCAGGCGCCGGTCCACACGCTCGTGATCCCTAAGAAGCACTACAGCGACATCGCCGACAACGTGCCCGCCGAGACCATGGGCGCCATGGCTCACGCCATCCAGGAGGTCGCCAAGGCCAAGGGTCTGGAGGACGGTTTCCGCGTCATTTCCAACAAGGGCGTCAACGCCGGCCAGACCGTCATGCACTTCCACATGCACGTCCTCGGCGGCAAAAACCTGGGCGAGAACCTCATCTGAGGGCGCGTAGCCCGTCGACTTGGCTGCCTTTGGAGTAATCTATGCAGCTTTCTCAACTCGAATACCTTCAAGCGGTAGCGAACTATGGCGGCGTGCGCAAAGCAGCTCGCGCCGTTCATGTGAGTCCGCAGGCCGTTTCGTCGGCAATCAAAAAGTTGGAATCTGAGTATCAGATTGTTTTGCTCGACCGATCGGCGGGGGAGGCTGTTTTGTCTCCGGCGGGCAGAGAATTTGCGCGTCGTGCACGCGTGATCCTGGCACAAGTCGACGATCTCAAAAAGTACGCTCAATCGAGGGACGACGGCGTCTCGCCCGACGGCCACTTTCGTCTTTACGCCCCTTGCCTTCATGGGCGGGGGCGCCTTTTTGCCGAAAGCTGGTATGACTCGTTTGAACGCTCGCACCCTCAGATTCACCTTGATGTGTGGCATCAGCCAACGGCTACATGCTTTGAATCACTTGTGCTTGGCATTTCGGATGCGGCTATCTCATTCGAGGAACCACGGGACAGCGTCCTTTCTTCAAAATATTTGGGTGAAAAGGAGCTCAAGGTTCTCTCATGCCCAGCGGGTCATCAATCTGTGGGCGCCATGACCATTCGCGAGTTACTGGGCGGCAGGCTCGCTGTTCCCATTAATTTGTCACCCTGTCTCAATGCAATCAATCAATGTCCCGAAGCCCAGCTGGTTAATTTCCGCTTTCGCGATGTCGAATACGGAAACAGGGCGCAGGCTGAGTTTCTTCAAGCCGGGGGATTGATATTGAGTTTTTCTGGCTCTTCTCTCGCATCGGATGGATCGGAAGTGAGCGAGTGCTCCATTGAAGCCTCACATGACGTAGCCTTGCCCATCTACTTTTGCTATCGACAAAATGCCTGGACCGATCGACACCAGACGGTATTTCTTCACCTATTGCGTCATCTCGCTTCGTGAGGCCATTTGGCCTCGTGTCGTCAAGTGAATGTTGACGCCCTGCAACACATAGCTGACAGCTTTGCCCTCATGCTTTTCCAAGATTTCGATTTAGATTGCTGACTCTTGGAGGGCGGAGCATGAAAAACCGTACGGTTTTGCTTTATATGACGTTCGTTTTTCTGTCGAATTTCAGCACCATTTTGTATTTTCTGACGGTTTACCTTGAATTCGTCGGATTCTCGATGGTGGCGATTTCCAGCATGATGATTGCATATCAAGTGAGTAAGTTCATCCTCGAAGTTCCCACTGGCTATATTGCTGATAGGTTTGGACGAAAGACAAGCGGTCTCGTTGGCGTCGTGGGGATGCTTGGATACTACGCCGCCCTGCTTCTCGTCCGTTCCCCTCTGCTTTTAATCGGTGCGTTTGCTCTCAAAGGTTTTGCCGTTGCATGTCTGAGCGGATCCATAGAAGCGATTTACATTGACAGCGTCTCTCGGGACCAGCTCGTAAGACTTAATGCCGTTGAGCGATTTGTTTTCTATGCCTCTTATGCCATCTCCGCTTGCGTGGGCGGTTTCATTTCGTCTGTCGGTGCATATCTCATTGGTCTTTCGGCAGATATCATCGCAATGGTGTTGACGTTGGTTGTCGTTGTCTGCATTCCTGAGATGCGAAGAGGGGGCACTGCGACGACACCTGAACATGGGATTAGCCCGAAGATGATCGGTGCCGCTATTGCGTGTAATGGCATTCTTCGTTCAGCGTTCATCATGGACTGTTCTCAGGCATTTGCTTTTGTCGCCCTGGATGACTTTTTCTCACTGCTGCTTGCGGGTCGCGGAATGAATGCCGTCGCTTCGGGTGTGACCATTGCGGTCCAGCTCCTTGCCTCGGCCTCTATGGGGCTTATTGTGCCCAGTGTGAGTGCTCATGTCGACAAGGGCCGTTTTGCGCGTATTTGCGGCATCATTCGCTTAGCATTGACAGCTTTGTTTTTGATTCCCCTTACTCCGGCTAATTTGCTGCCCGTGTTCTATGTGCTGCAGACGGTTGCGTACTCGTTATTTGCTCCAATTAAATACTCAATTTTTCAAAAGGCAGCCGATTCTTCGATGCGCTGTTCACTGATTTCGGTTCAAAGCCAGATGGTGGCGGTGGGTGCCGTTCTTTTCTATCTGCTCAACTCTGTGCTGAGTAGCGTTGCGGGCATTCGAGTCGTATTGCTTGTTGCACTCGGGATTACTTCCCTGGTGTATATCCCCGCGCTATTTCGTCTTACAAGTCAAAGGCCATGAGCATTTAGGCACCGATAACTTATATATCAACGCAATAAACCCGAGCGCGAGGGCGTTTGGGTTTATTATTGAAGCGTATGTAACCTGGCGGCGCCACACCGCCTGTTAGTAGGGAGACACATGAACGTTCTGGTCGTCAACGCAGGATCTTCGACCCTTAAGTATCAGGTCATCGATACCAAGTCCCACAAGGTGTCCGCAAAGGGCTCCTGCGAGCGCGTCTGCTTTACCGGCGGTACCTTCACCCACGCTGCCAACGGCTCCAAGAAGGTGACCGAGAACATCGAGTTCCCCGACCACAAGGTCGCCATCGAGGTCGTTCTGAAGGACCTCGAGGCCAACGGCGTCAAGATCGAGGGCATTGGCCACCGTATCGTTCAGGGCGGTTGGTACTTTGGCGATTCCTCTCTCGTCGACGAGGATGTCCTCGCCAAGATCCGC
Source organism: uncultured Collinsella sp. (assembly GCA_900551195.1). Taxonomy (GTDB): domain Bacteria; phylum Actinomycetota; class Coriobacteriia; order Coriobacteriales; family Coriobacteriaceae; genus Collinsella. The sequence continues at coordinate 2,584 of URVD01000119.1, read as the reverse complement.
GAGGTCGCTCCGCTCGCTCCGCTGCACAACAACCCCGAGGCCAACGTTATCGAGTACTGCCTCGAGCAGTATCCCGACCTGCCCAACGTCACGGTCTACGACACCGCTTTCCACTTCAACATGCCCGAGGTCGCCAAGACTTACGCCCTGCCCAAGGACGTCTGCGACAAGCTGCACATCCGTAAGTACGGCGCCCACGGCACCAGCTACCGCTACATCTCCAAGAAGGTCGCCGAGATGACCAACGGCGAGGCCCGCAAGGTCGTCGTGTGCCATATCGGCTCCGGCGCTTCCCTGTGCGCCATCGAGGACGGCAAGTGCATGGACACCACCATGGGCTTGACGCCGCTCGACGGCGTCATGATGGGCACCCGCTGCGGCTCCATTGACCCGGCCACCGTGTGCTACCTGCAGCGCGAGGGCGGCTACACCTTCGACGAGGTCGACGAGATGATGAACAAGAAGTCCGGCCTTTTGGCTGTGACCGGCGGCAAGACCAACGACTGCCGCAACGTCGAGGAGCTCGCCGCCGCTGGTGACCCCGATGCTCAGCTCGCCTTCGACATGTTTGTCTACAAGATTGCCGCCAAGGCTGCCGAGATGGCTACTTCTATGTGCGGTATGGACACCCTGGTCTTTACTGCTGGCATCGGCGAGCACGCTCCGGCGGTCCGCGCCGGCGTTGCCGACCGCCTGGCCTTTATGGGCGTCAAGATGGATCATGCCCGCAACGCCCTGCGTGGTGACGGCGCATGGTGCCTGTCTGCCAAGGATTCCAAGGTTAAGATTTTCGTTATCCCCACGGACGAGGAGTTCATGATCGCTTCCGACGTCGAGCGCATCGTCAACGGCAAGTAATTGCAAAAGGGGAGGGGCTGGACGACCGAGCGCCGTTCGGCCCCTCTTTTGCGCTCGTTGGGCGATATGAGTGATAGCTATTTATCAAGTTGTGATAACTTCTTATTAAAATGCGGCCGCTTAAGGGGCCTGCGTCGACCGTATTGCACTGCAAAGGAGTCTCATGAACGTACTTGTTGTCAACGCCGGTAGCTCAAGCCTTAAATATCAGCTTTTGGATACCGATACCCGCGAGGTTTTCGCCAAGGGCAACTGCGAACGTATCGGTTCGGACATGGGCATCTTTGGCCACTCCGAGAACGGTGGTGCCAAGCAGACCGAGGAGATTCCTTTTCCCGATCATCGCTGCGCCATTGCGCGCGTGCTCGAGGAGCTCGAGAAGACCGACTTTACGATCGATGGCATTGGCCATCGCATTGTTCAAGGCGGTTGGCACTTTAAGGATTCCGCGGTCGTCGACGACGAGGTCATGGCCAAGATTCTCGAGGTGGCCCCGCTCGCCCCGCTGCACAACTACGGCGAGGCCGCGGCGATTGAGTATTGCCGCGAGAAGTATCCGGAGCTGCCCAACGTGGCCGTCTTCGATACCTCGTTCCACATGACCATGCCCGAGGTCGCCTACACCTACGCGCTGCCCAAGGACGTGTGCGACAAGTACCACGTGCGCAAGTACGGTGCCCACGGCACGAGCCACCGCTATGAGTGGATGATGGCCAAGGAGATCCTGGGCTCGCGCTGCCACCGCCTGCTCTCGTGCCATTTGGGCAACGGCGCCTCGCTTGCCGCCATCGAGGACGGTGTATGCCGCGATACCACGATGGGCCTCACGCCGCTCGACGGCCTGATGATGGGCACCCGTTGTGGTTCCATTGACCCGGCTACCGTGTGCTACCTGCAGCGCGAGGGCGGCTACAGCTACCAGGAAGTCGATGACATGATGAACAAGCAGTCTGGTCTGCGTGCCATCTCGGGCATCTCCAACGACGCCCGTGACATCCGTACGCGCGCCTCCGAGGGCGACGAGCGCTGCCTGCTCGCCTTCGATATGTTCGCCTACAAGGCCATGCAGCAGGCCGGCTCCATGATCGCTTCCATGGCGGGCGTGGACACCATTACCTTTACCGCCGGCATTGGCGAGAACGACTGGTCGATCCGCAAGGCCTTCTGCGACTGCTTTGAGTGGCTGGGCGTGCGCATCGACAACAACAAGAACCGCGAGGCCGTGGGTAACGGCCCGCAGGTCATCAGCGCCGCCGGTTCCGCCGTCACGGTCATGGTCATCCCCACCGACGAGGAATACATGATCGCCCACGACGTCGAGCGTCTGACCAAGAACAACTAACGCGCGCATTTGCAAGTAAGCGAAAGGCCTCCAGAGCAACGACTCAGGAGGCCTTTTTGCTAGCAGGCGGACGGCGGAAACCCTATCCCATTTCGAGCGCAAATTCTGGGACACGCTTTCCGGTTGAGGCACGTTGCGGAAAGTGCGACCCACAATAAAGCAAAATTCCGTCCCGCAGTTTCCCAAACAGGCCCCAAGGGGAAACTGCATCCCAAAATTCGCCTTCAAACTGGGATACGCTTTCCGCTTGAACAGCCGCCGATCTGCAGCACGTCTCGCAGATCCAAAGTGGCCATATCCGCAACGCCTTCGCTCCCAACAATTGCACCCATCCATTCAGATCCTCAGCCCCAGCTCGTAGCCAAGCCGCCGTCCACTCCAGAT
>URVD01000118.1 GCA_900551195.1 uncultured Collinsella sp. | reverse complement strand
AACCGGGGCGATAACCTTAAGCTCGGGGTCGAGGGCCTTGACGGCAGCCTCAAAACGAACCTGGTCGTTGCCCTTGCCGGTGCAGCCGTGGGCGACGTAGGTCGCGCCAAACTCGTGGGCGACCTCAACAAGCTTCTTGGCAAGCAGCGGGCGAGACAGGGCGGAGAGCAGCGGATACTTGTTCTCGTACATGGAGTTTGCTGCGATGGCTTTGGTCAGGAACTCATCGGAGAACTCGTCGCGCAGGTCGAGCACCTGGCAATCGAGAACGCCCAGGTCGAGCGCCTTCTGCTTCTTGGCATCCAGTCCGGTCTCCTCCTGGCCCACGTTGCCGCAGACGCAAACGACATCGAGATTCTTCTCGTCCTGGAGCCACTTGACACATACGGATGTATCAAGACCACCGGAATATGCGAGAACGACTTTTTCCTTGCTCATGGCTGTTTCCTTTCGCCCTTGGTAGCTAGTTAGAACATCGGTCAGTTGCAAGTCACCTTGAGGTCAAAACCGTGCAATATCAGGTTAAATAGCAAAAATCAGCACATACATGCCCTAGAAACATGCAGCAATGTCGTGCTAAAACCCAACGACCTCAAAATGACTCTGTTGAGGCAATTCGCCCCATGCGGACAGAGACGATTGTTATCGTCGTCGGGAAATTGCGCGCTGGCGTCGGATGGCATTGTCTGCAGTAGTGATGATCTTTACGAACTGCATCTGCCTCTCCTTTCACCTATCGCCGGGCGCAATTCTAATATCGTAAACGGTACCTTTTCCTCGGTAAGCGGCTCATTCGCCGTCTCCGTTTTCGATGTTCGCTATATTACGATAAAGTGCACGCTGCGCAAGCGACAAATTCAAATTTCTGAAAAGTTTTTTCATTAGTTTGTGAATTGCAGTGCAAATACGCACCATTCCTGCGAAAATACGCTCGACTACTAGTTGATGGTTATAACGTCTGAAACAATCTCGAAACGAAAGGCGCTTTTTTATGCAAACTTACGAATCGGACGCCAACATCGGCAACATTAAGATTCTCGCCGTCGACATGGACAAGACGCTGCTCACCGACAAGCGCGTGTTGCCGCAGGGTCTTGATGAGCGCCTGGACAAGCTCGCCGACGCCGGCATCGTATTCTGCCCCGCCAGCGGACGTCCCGCCCCCAAGCTCGAGGAGATGTTCGAGGGCATCAAGAACCGCCTCGCCTTTTGTCCCGACAACGGAGCGTGCGTGATCTATCGCGGCAGCTATATCTATAAGAGCAATATTGACGTGGAGCTGTATCAGCAGGTCTTGAGCCGTGCCTCGGAGGATCCTCGCGCTGTCCCCGTCCTGTGCTGCTTCGACGAGTTCTACGTGCTTGCCCGCGACCATCAATACCACGACGAGATCAGCGTCTACTACAACACAATCAACTACGTCGACAGCTTTGAGGGCATTGATTTCGAGTCCAACAAGATTTCGGTCTTCTTCCCCGGCTACGACGCCGAGCCCGCTTTCCGCGAGACCTATAGCCCCGAGTTCTCGGACAAGCTCTACGTCACCAACGCCGGGCGCGAGTGGATCGACTTTATGAACCTGGGCGTTGACAAGGGGTCGGGCGTCGCGCACCTGTGCGACCACCTGGGCATCGATATCGCCGACGCCGCCGCCGTGGGCGACACCTACAACGATATTCCCATGCTCGAGCGCGTCGGGCATAGCTTTATCGTGGACAATGCCGAGGAGCACATGAACGCGCATGCCAAGTGGCGCATTCCGAGCAACAACGACGGGGGCGTACTGACGCTCATCGACGCCATCTTGGCGGCTCGGTAGCCGTCCCATCGGGCCTGGCCGGGCGGCACGGGATAACTTTTCGCTCGGTCAGGTCCTGGGCTCGCTCGGAAAGCACATTAAGTGCTTTCCGGCTCGTGCGGAATCTACGAAAACCTTGCGCCCGGCCTTCGGCGGCGCGGCCTGCGGTGACCTTGGGGCAGCCCGGTTTTCCGTTGAGCGACGCCCCCACGCATAATCCTTATGTCGGTGGGCTGATGTGTTGCGTCCCGTTGGGCTATAAGGTTGAAATGAAGGTGGACAGGCGATTTAGGCCTTCGTCCAGATCTTGGTCGGAAACGCAGTAGCTGAGGCGAACGTGGCCTTCGGTGCCGAAGCAGTTGCCGGGGACTAGGGCTACGTTGGCTTCTTTGATGGCTTTGATGCAGAAGTCTTCGCTTGTTAGGCCGTATTGTTTGATGCTGGGGAAGGCGTAGAAGGCTCCTGCAGGTTCTACGACGTCGAGGCCCATGGCGTTTAAGGCTGCGAGTACGCGTTCGCGGCGGGCTCGGTAGACTTTGAGCATGGGGGTTGGGTCGACGGTCAGGGCTCGGGCTGCGGCGTCCATCTCGAAGGAGACGGCGCTCGATACTAGGTATTGGTGAGCTTTTGCGATCTCGGCGATGACGGGGGCTGCGGCTGCGAGCCAACCTAAGCGCCAGCCGGTCATGGCCCAGGGTTTGGAGAAGCTCTCGATGACCACCGTCTGATCGCGCAGCTCCGGGTGGCGCTGGGCAAAGCGCTCGTAGCCATCCACATAAACCAAGCGGTTGTATACGTCGTCGCAGACTACGTAGATGCCCGCCTGCTCTGCCACGCGCGCCACGGCATCAAGCGATGCCGCATTGAGAATGCAGCCTGTGGGGTTGTTGGGCGAGCAGATGACGATGGCCTTAGTCGCCGGCGTCACGCAGGCGCGAAGGGCGTCCTCGTCAATCTGAAACCGTGCGGGCTCCGTGTCCAAAAAGACCGCTTTGGCGTGGTTGGCCACGACGATGCTCTCGTACAGGCCAAAGGCTGGTGTGGGGATAATGACCTCGTCACCGGGGTTGAGCATAGCCATGAACGTTGCCGACAGGGCCTCGGTCGCGCCGTCGGTCAGGATGACCTCGTCGGCAGAATACGTAAGGCCCGCGTCGCCCATGTAGGCAGGCAGCGCCTCGCGCAGGGCGGGGCGACCGTTGTTGGGCGGATAGTGCGTGTCACCGCGGTCCAGCGAGGCAGTCACCTCGGCGCTAATCACATCGGGCGTGGGAAAATCGGGCTCGCCGAGCGCAAGCGCGATGCACCCCGGGTGCTGGGCGGCGAGCGCGTTGATCCGGCGGATACCGGAGGGCTTGAGCGTGGCAAGCGAGGTATTCATGGGCAGTCGCATGGCGTTCCTTTCGTAAGGGTTGCACTAGGATAGCGCGGCGGAGCGCCGTCATACGGTGTAACCTAAACGGAAACGAGCCGGAAAGGAGATGGCATGGAGACGACCGCGCGTAGCGACGTACCAAAAACACTGCAAACCATTGCGTATATCAGCATTCCCAATAGCGCCGATCTTGAGTTTTTGCTTTGGGACCTGCAGGATGCCATCGCCGCCTATGCACAGCTTTCCGGCACCGCGCTCCCCCGTCCGGTCGATTTGGAGGCGGATGATGCCGGTGCAGTCGATGGCATGGTGCTCGCTGTTGACGATGCATTTGATGATGAGGCTATGATCGCTGTCGAGCAGATACTCGATCGCCTTGGGAATACAGAGACACGCATCTATGTCGTCGTCCAGGCCGCGTCCAAAAACAACAAGCAGGCGGACGAAGTCCTCGACCGCCTGTACCGGGCATGCATTCTACGTGACCTGCCATGGTGCGACGGCGTTGTCATCTGTGCCGGCAGCGGCATCGCAGCGCTTCGCCATTCCCCACGCATGGGCCTCTTGCGCCGACCATTTTCGGAAGCGATGGATAAGCTTGTGGGCGCCGTACGCATGGGCTGCTCCATAGAGCATGCGCAGCTGCTTGGCGGCGGCAATGCCGGCAGCGTCGATGCCGACGGCATGGTGCGCGCCAGGCCCGCCGTGCCCGCACCAATCTGGCGCGCCATCATCAAACGCCTCAGCGCCCATGCTCAATCAGATATCTAAATTACAGAGCGCCCCAGTCAACTGCCTCGCGCCAGCGCTCGACAAGGCGTTCCAGACGCCAAGCCGCATTGGCGGGACTTGTCGAGGGCAGGACGATGGCGGACAGCCCGGTGCGTTCTTGTAGATAGCGCTTGTAGAGCCGGCCAGCTGTACCACCGTTGCATATCACCTGCTCAATAGGAGCTGCGCCGGTAATGCGCTCAACATGTGCCGGCACAACGTTTTTGATGCTGGCGTCACTCGAGCCCTTGATGTCGCAGCTCTCGATCACATCCCACAGGGCCACGCTGCCGTTCAACAGCATGGAGCGCTTGGCGGCAATGGAAGCATTGAGCGTCGCGGGCTCGCCGTCCGCCAAAGAATTGCCCTCGTTAGGCGGCACGGGCACGCCAAGGCACGCGGCCATCACGCGCCAAAAGCGATTCTGAGGGTTGCCGTAATAAAAGGCATTGGCGCGCGAAAGCACCGAGGGAAACGACCCGAGCACCAAAACGTGCGAGTGCTGGTCGAACACGGGCTCAAACCCATGCTCAATATGTTGATAGCCCTCGTCGGACGCCGCCATGGCCTAGGCCCTCAACAGATAGCGCACCTCGTAGGGCGCAAGCTCAAGGGAGCCCGCCAGCTCGACCGTGGGCACGCCGTCGGCAAGTAGGTCGATAAAGGAGCCGTTGAGCTCGCCGGCGCCAAAGGTGTAAGGCTCGTTCACGGCATTGACCGCCACGAGCACCGTCGCGTCATCACAGGCGCGCTCGAACAGCAGCTGCTTGTTCTGAATCACCACGTTGCGGTACGCGCCGTAGTTGAGAGCGCGTGCCGCCGCATCGTCGGCCGAACGAAGGTGCGCGAGCTGCTTGATGAAGGCCGTCAGCTCGTTGGGCGCAGGCTCATCGAGCGCAGGTCGCAGCGCCCAGTCGCCATCGAGGCCGCCCTTTTCGCCAGGAATCCCCCACTCGCTGCCATAGTAGACGCACGGAATGCCCGGCATGCCAAACAGCATGCCATAGGCGGGGCGCAGGCAGGACTTGTCGGTAAGGATGCTCGCCAGGCGCGGCACATCGTGGTTGTCGACAAACGACAGCAAGTGTTTGCCGCGGTAGATGCACCACGGATCGCCGCCAAACTGACGGTGCAACGAATGGGCGATCTCGAACATGTTGACCGAGTTAAAGCTGGAGTACAGGCCCTTGTAGCACTCGTAGTTGGTGCAGGAGTCGAGCATCTCGTCGTTGACGATCTGGTTGTAGTCGCCGTGGAGCGTCTCGCCGATCAGCACAAAGTCGGGCTTGAGCTCACGAGTAAAGACGTGTAGGCGGCGCATAAAGTCGCGGTCGAGCATATAGGCAACGTCCAGGCGCAGACCGTCGACACCAAAGACGTCGGCCCAACGGCGCACGGACTCGAGCAGGTAATCGACCACGGCGGGATTTTGCAGGTTGAGCTTCACAAGCTCAAAATGGCCTTCCCAGCCCTCGTACCAAAAGCCGTCGCCATAGCAGGAGTCGCCGTCAAAACTGATGTGGAACCAATCCTTGTAGGGTGAGTCCCACTTACGCTCCTGCACATCGCGGAAGGCCCAAAAGCCACGGCCCACATGGTTAAAGACAGCATCGAGCACCACGCGAATGCCATGGGCATGCAGCGTCTCGCACACGGCGGCAAAATCGGCATCCCCGCCCAGGCGACGGTCGAGATGGCGCAGGCTGCGCGTATCGTAGCCGTGGCTATCAGACTCGAGCGGCGGGTTGATGAGCACGGCGCCAACGCCGAGTTCCTGCAGGTAATCGGCCCATTGGGCGATTTTCATGATGGGGGCATCGGGGTTGGGTGCAGTGCCGGCAGCTTGAGAGAGTTCGTCCTCGGCAACGGGCGCGGCGTTTTCGCG
>URVD01000117.1 GCA_900551195.1 uncultured Collinsella sp. | reverse complement strand
GAGGCGGCGGGGGAGAGTGCACCGGCCGCGACCAAGTCCGCTAAGGTCACCGCGGCCCAGTCCGATGCGCCCGCCGCCCCCAAGCCGGCCGAGGGTAAAAAGACCAAGGAGCAAAAGCGCGCCGAGGCCCAGGCCCGCGCTGCGCTCAACAAAAAGCTCAAGGACGTGCGCAACCAGCTCAAGAAGATCGAGGCCGAGCTCGACAAAAAGCGTGCCCGCTATGACGAGCTTATGGAATTGATGGCAAGCGAAGAGCTTTATGCCGATCAAGACAAGTTCAACGCCGCGCTGGGGGAATATAACGGCCTTAAGCAAGAGCTACCCAAGCTCGAGGACGAATGGCTGGAGCTTTCCACCCAGATCGAAGAGGAGACCGCGCGTGAACTCTCGTAAGGCCGCTGCCGTGGCGATGAGCATCATCGCCATCGCCTGTCGCATCTGCGGCATCTTTATGAGCGCGATGACCGTGCTGCTGTGTTTTAGCGGCCTCACCGCCAAGCTGCAGATCGTGGGCTTTGTCGTCGAGCTTTCGCGCGCCCTGCCGAGCGCCATCGCCGGCTACGGCGTCATCACGTCGCCCTTTGGCGGTGTGTTCCGCCTGGATTACGCCATCGTCGCCGTGATCCTGTTTGTGATCGACTACCTTCTCACGCGCGCCTCGCGTCGCGTCCGCTAGAGGAGCGCCATGTCCAGCAGCTACCTCATGAACCTGCTCGCCAGCGCCGTCGCCGTCATCGTGGGCATCGTGATCCACGAGAGCGCACACGCCGCAGCGGCCTGGGCGCTCGGCGACAAGACGGCCCGTTCGCGCGGCCGCGTCTCGCTCAACCCGCTCAACCACATCGACCCGTTTGGCACCATCATCCTGCCACTGCTCATGCTTGCCGCCGGCGGCCCGGTGTTCGCCTTCGCCAAGCCCGTGCCCGTCTACCTCAACAACCTCAAGCACCCCAAACGTGACGAGGTCTTGGTGAGCGTGGCCGGCCCCGCGTCGAACATCGCCCTCGCGTGCCTCGCGGCCGCCCTCATGCACGCAACGTACGGCAACCTCTACACCAGCATGTCCTTTGCCCTGGCGTCACAGATCATGAACTTCGGCGCCACGTTTATCGTGGTCAACCTGTCACTCGCGTCCTTCAACCTCATCCCGATCCCGCCGCTCGATGGCTCGTCGATCATCGTGCCATTCCTCAAAGGCAAGGCGCTCAACAACTACTATCACCTGCAGCAATACGCCATGCCCATCCTCATCATTGTGCTGTACCTGCTGCCTATGTGGACCGGCATCGACGTGATCGGCCGCTATTTCGACGTTACCGTGTATCCGCTTGCTGAGCAGCTGCTCAACTTCGCAATCGCCGGCATCTAAGGTAAACTTACAGGTCGACCGTGCAAAACGGTCAGAACATGCGCCCAAACCGCGCCGCGAAGGCGCCGTCAAAGGAGGTCGAAGATGTCGTATCGCGTGTCGACGCAGGTCTACAGCGGACCGTTCGACCTGCTGCTGCAGCTGGTAACCCGCCAAAAAGTAGATATCGGCGCCATCTCCATCAGCGAGGTGGCCGAACAGTACCTTGCCGAGGCAGAGCGCATTGAGGCGCTGGACCTGGACGTGGCGAGCGACTTTTTGCTGGTGGCGGCAACCCTTTTGGACATCAAGGCTGCCTCTCTAGTGCCGCAGGAGGCCCCGCGCAAAGTCGATGACGACGATGACGAGTTCGACGAAGACCTCGAGGAGCTCAGCGCGCTCGACGGCGACGCCCTGCGCGAGGTCCTGATCCAGCGCCTAATTGCCTACAAGCAGTTTAAGGGCGCGGCCGCGGCCCTTGGCGCGCGCATGCAGGCCGAAAGCCGCATGCACCCGCGTGTGGCCGGTCCCGACCCGGAGTTCCTAGGCCTTATGCCCGACTACCTTGCCGGCATCACGCTGCGCGGTCTCGCCGTCATCTGTGCCGACCTGGACGGCAAGCGCCAGACTTTCCTGCTGGAGGCCGAGCATGTGGCGCCGCATCGCGTACCGCTCGACCTGACCGTGGCCTCAGTCGACCGCTTTACCATGGCGCACCAAACCTGCACCTTCCGCGAGCTACTGGACGGCGATGCCACCACCGAGCAGCTCGTTGTCACCTTCCTAGCTATGCTTGAGCTCGCCAAGCGCGGCTCGCTCACGCTGAGCCAGGACGAGATCTTTGGAACCATCCGCATCAACCGCGTCGAGGGTGCCGAGGCCTATGTGCCCGGCGAGGGCCCCGAGCTCACCGAATAGGAGCCGCAACCATGTCAACCCTTTCCACGCTGGAGGCAAACAGCCTCAAAGGCGCCCTCGAGGCGCTGCTGCTGGTGTCGAGCGACCCGGTGAGTGCGCCCGCGCTGGCCGGCGCACTGGATATCGCCCCCGGCGAGTGCGCGTCGCTGCTCGCCGAGCTCAAGGTTGAGTACGAGGAGGCCAACCGCGGCTTTCAGCTGCGCGAGGTCGCCGGCGGCTGGCGCCTGTTTACGCACCCCGCCTACCACGACGTGGTCGAGGCCTATGTGTTGAGCTGGGACACGCAAAAGCTGTCGCAGGCCGCGCTCGAAACACTGGCCGTCATCGCATACCACCAGCCCGTGACGCGCGAGGTGGTCAAGGGCATCCGCGGCGTCAATTCCGACGGCGTCATCGCGTCGCTTGTGGACAAGGGTCTGGTGCGTGAGCTCGGCCGCGATCCCCAGCGCGGTCAAGCCATCATCTACGGCACGACCAACGCCTTCTTGGAAAAGTTCGGCCTGCGCTCCACCCGCGACCTGCCCGACCTGGAGCAGTTTGCCCCAGACGAGCAGTCGCGCCAGTTTATCCGCGAGCGTCTGAGCGGCCGCAGTATTCAGTCCACGCTCGAGGAGCAGGCCGAGGACCTGGACGAAGAGCGCGAACTGCTCGATACCGATGTTGTAGATGTTGAGGCAGTCGAGAACTTGGAGACCCTGGTCGTCGACGAGACCTCGGAGGATTTGCATGACGAGGACTAACGAAGTAGGGGAGACGCGCGCCATGGGCAACGCAGTACCCGCCACCGACGCCCAGCCCGTCTATCCGCACACCATGCGCCTGCAGCGCTTTTTAGCGCGCGCGGGCGTGGCGAGCCGCCGTGGCTCGGAGGACCTGATGACCGCCGGCCGCGTGACCGTCAACGGCGAGGTCGCGACCGAGCTGGGCACCAAGGTCGATGTCGACCACGATCACATCGAGGTCGACGGCATGCCCGTCAAGCTCAACCAGGGCGCCGTGTACCTGATGCTCTACAAGCCGACCGGCTACCTCACCACCATGAGCGACCCGCAGGAGCGCCCTTGCGTGGCCGACCTGGTCCCCCGCGACCGCTTTCCGGGACTCTTCCCGGTGGGTCGTCTGGACCGCGACACCACAGGCCTTTTGCTCTTTACCACCGACGGCGACCTGTCGCAGGACCTGCTGCACCCGAGCAAGCACGTCTACAAGACCTACCAGGCGCTCGTGGACGGAGACTTGTCCGACCGCGATCTTACCCCGCTACGTCGCGGCATCGAGCTCGACGACGGCCTGTGCCAGCCGGCAATCTGCCGCGTCATCAACGCGCGCGAGGCAGAGGCCGTGGCTCCGCAAGGCGTCAAGCCCGGCACCACCGCCGTGGAGGTCATCATCCGCGAGGGACGCAAGAACCAGGTCAAGCGCATGCTGGGCAAGATTCACCATCCGGTAATCCGTCTGCATCGCTGCAACTTTGCCGGCCTGGAGCTCGAGGGCGTGGCCAAGGGCTCGTGGCGCGAGCTCACCGACCGCGAGGTGCAGATCCTAAAAAGCGGCGGCATCCCGCCCAAGCAGGCCAGCTCCAAGCGCGTCGCCGCGCCGGCGACCAACACCGCCAGCCGCACGCGTCACCACGGCAGCCACGGCTCCGCGCCCAAGCGCAACACCTACCGCGAGCGCTACACGGGCTAGGCAATCCGCCGCGCCCCAACGCCCGCGAACCATACCAGCACGTCAATCATCGAAAGGAAGCATTGCATGATCGTCGCCATCGACGGCCCCGCCGGTTCCGGCAAGTCCACCATCGCCAAGGAGATCGCCCGCCAGCTGGGCTTTAACAAGCTCGACACGGGCGCCATGTATCGCGCCGTCACCTTCGCCGCGCTCGACCGCGGCATCGACCTGGACGACGAGGCGGCCATCGACGCCCTCGCCGAGCAGATCGAGATCCGCTTTACCAACGGCACCGGTGAGGACACGCGCCTGACCATCGACGGTGCGGACGCATCGGCTGCCATCCGCACCCCGCAGGTAGACGCCAATGTCTCCAAGGTCTCGGCCTACCCGGGCGTACGCGCCGCCATGCTCATCCATCAGCGACGCGCCGCCGAGGACCGCGATATCGTGGCCGAGGGTCGCGACATCGGCACCGTCGTGTTCCCCAACGCACAGGTCAAGGTCTTCCTGACCGCCGACCCGCGCGAGCGCGCCCGTCGTCGCGTGCTGCAACGCCACCAAAGCGACGCTCAGCCGCTCAGCACGGAGCAGCTCGAGACCGAGGTCGACGAAACCCTCGACGCCCTCAAGCAGCGCGACAAACTCGACAGCAGCCGCGAGGTCGCACCGCTCGTGCCCGCCGAGGACGCCGTGCACGTCGACTCCACCGCCCACACCATCGACGAGGTCGTCTCGATAATCGAGGACCTCATCAACCAAAGGAGGTAGCCCATGCGCCTGTTTAAGCAGACGCCCGAGGATTACTACAACGCCCCCTACGCCGAGTTCCCGGCGCTCATCCGCGGCACCGTTGTCGTGGTCATGGCAATCCTGTGGACCTTCTCCAAGCTCATGTGGCGCTGGAAGGTCGAAGACGTCGACCTGCTGTTTGAGCGCCAGGAAGGCCGCGGTAGCGTAGTCATCTGCAACCACACCTCGATGGCCGAACTCTTGGCCGTGGAGACGGCGCTGTTCTTTGGCGGCCGCCGCATCCGCCCCATCTTTAAGTCCGAATTTGCCAAGTCCAAGATTGTGCGCTGGGCCTTTAGCCGCGTGGGCGGCATCCCCGTGGAGCGCGGTACTGCCGATATGAAGTGCCTGCGCGCCGCCCAGCATGCGCTGCAGCGCGGCGAGGACGTCCTGATCTTCCCCGAGGGCACGCGCATCCGCTCGCGCGAAATCAAGCCCGAGGTCCACGGCGGTTTTGCGCTCATCGCTCAGATGGGCAAGGCACCCGTGAACCCGCTCGCCATCTGCGGCTGGTCCGACATCACGCCCGCGGGCAAAAAGATCATGCGCCCTAAGAAGTGCTGGATCCGCGCCGGCAAGGCCGTCTCGCTTTCCGACGCACCGGCCGGGCTTAAGCGCACGGAGCGCCTGGAATGGTTTGAGTCCGAGGCCATGAGCCGCGTCTACGCCATGCGAGACGAGCTGTGCGACGAGCATCCGGGCAGGTTCTAGCCATGAGCGAGAACGTGACGAACACCTCCGCGACTGCGTCCGACCAGGCAATCGCGCCTTCCATCGAGATCGCCGCCCACGCCGGCACTTGCTATGGCGTACAGCGTGCGCTCGATATGGCGCTGGCCGCCGCGCCGCAGGCAGGGGAGTGCACTCAGGTTCATACCTTGGGTCCGCTTATCCATAACCCCATCGTGGTACGCGAGCTCGCTCAGGCGGGCGTTGGCTTGGCCGAAACCCTGGATGACGCCGCAACCGGCACCGTGATTATCCGCGCCCACGGCGTGGTGCCGCAGGTGATCGATGCTGCCCGCAAGCGCGACCTTACCGTGGTCGACGCCACCTGCCCCTACGTGAAGAAGGTTCATGTGGCGGCCGAGCGCCTGGTGCGCGAGGGCTACCGCGTGATTGTCGTGGGCGAGCCGGGTCACCCCGAGGTCGAGGGCATTCTTGGCCATGCTGG
>URVD01000116.1 GCA_900551195.1 uncultured Collinsella sp. | reverse complement strand
ATAAAGGGAACGTGCAGATTCGTAACCCACTCGCAACCGTTCTATGGCACGATATTGAACGAATGTATGCTATGCGCCCAAATTGTTTGGGCAGAGTGGGAGACAGTATGGTCAAGCTGTACGAGGACGGCATCTACCTGCGCCGTGGCAGCGAGGTTGTGCCTGCGGCCGAGGCTGCTGAGCGCGGTATTACGCAGACGCCCGAGGATGCCAAGCGTGGCACCATCGCGTATTCGATCCTTCAGGCACACAATACGTCCGGCGACCCCGAGGCGCTCAAGATTCGCTTCGACGCCATGGCGAGCCACGACATCACCTTTGTCGGCATCATCCAGACGGCGCGTGCCTCGGGCATGGAGCAGTTCCCGCTGCCCTACGTGCTCACCAACTGCCATAACTCGCTGTGCGCCGTGGGCGGCACCATCAACGAGGACGACCACGTCTTTGGCCTCTCCGCGGCCAAGAAGTACGGCGGCATCTTCGTCCCGCCGCACATCGCCGTTATCCACTCCTTTATGCGTGAGAACTTTGCCGGTTGCGGCAAGATGATCCTGGGTTCCGACTCGCACACCCGCTACGGCGCCCTAGGCACCATGGCCGTGGGTGAGGGCGGCGGCGAGCTGGCCAAGCAGTTGCTGCGCGACACCTACGATGTCGCCTATCCCGGCGTCGTTGCCATCTACCTCACGGGTGCCCCGCGCCCCGGCGTCGGCCCGCACGACGTGGCGCTCGCCATCATCCGCGCCGTCTTTGCCAAGGGCTACGTTAAGAACAAGGTCATGGAGTTCGTGGGCCCCGGCATCTCGAGCATGACGACCGACTACCGCAACGGCGTCGACGTCATGACCACCGAGACCACCTGCCTGTCGAGCATCTGGGCCACCGACGAGGACACGCACGCATTCCTGACCATGCACGGCCGCGGCGACGACTACCGCGAGCTCAAGCCCGCCGATGTCGCCTACTACGACGGCTGCGTCGAGGTCGACTTGTCGAGCATCAAGCCCATGATCGCGCTGCCGTTCCATCCTTCCAACGGCTTTGAGATCGACGAGCTCAACGAGAACCTCGAGGACATCCTGCACGAGGTGGAGCTCGAGGCCGCCAAGATCGGCGAGGGTAAGACGCACTTTAGCCTGCTCGACAAGATCGTCGACGGCAAACTGCACGTGCAGCAGGGCGTTATCGCCGGCTGCTCGGGCGGCAACTACGACTCCGTGGTCCAGGCTGCCCGCGTGCTCAAGGGCGCCAACACCGGCTGCGGCGAGTTCTCGCTGTCGGTCTATCCCACGAGCCAGCCCGTGGCGCTCGAACTCACGCGTCGCGGCTATATCTACGACCTTATGGAGGCCGGCGCGATCGTGCGCACGGCGTTCTGCGGCCCGTGCTTTGGCGCCGGCGACACGCCTGCCAACAACGGCCTGTCCATCCGCCACACCACGCGCAATTTCCCCAACCGCGAGGGTTCCAAGCCGGGTAATGGCCAGCTGAGCGCTGTGGCTCTGATGGACGCCCGCTCCATCGCGGCGACGGCTGCCAACGGCGGCGTCCTGACGCCGGCGACCGACCTGCCCGAGGAGACTTGGGACGAGGCCTGCGAGTACACCTTTGACGACGCTCCCTACAAGAAGCGCGTGTACTGGGGCTTTGGCAAGGCCGAGCCGGCAGACGAGCTGGTCGAGGGTCCCAACATCAAGCCGTGGCCCGCGATGGAGCCGCTCGGCGACGACATCCTGCTTAAGGTGTGCTCCAAGATCATGGACCCGGTCACCACGACCGACGAGCTCATTCCCTCGGGCGAGACGAGTTCCTTCCGCTCCAACCCGCTGGGTCTGGCCGAGTTTACGCTGAGCCGCCGCGATCCGGCCTACGTGGGTCGCTCCAAGGAGGTCGACGCCGTGGAGAAGCGCCGCGTGGCCGGCGAGGCCACGGGCGACCTGGCGGCGCTCAATGCCGAGCTTGCCGGTGTGTTTGAGGCGCTGACCGGCGCGGGCGTCGCGGCCGATGCCAAGGCGACCGAGTTTGGCTCCATGCTCTATGCCAAGAAGCCCGGTGACGGTTCCGCCCGCGAGCAGGCCGCGAGCTGCCAGCGCGTAATTGGCGGCCTGGCCAACATCGTTCACGAGTACGCCACCAAGCGCTATCGCTCCAACGTCATGAACTGGGGCATGGTGCCCTTCCAGATGGAGGCCGAGCCCAACTTTGAGGTGGGCGACTACGTCTTTGTGCCGGGCATCCGTGCCGCGCTCGATGGCGACCTCAAGAACATCGCCGCCTACGTGGTGCGCGCCGATGGTGCGGTCGAGCAGATTGAGCTCTACATTGCCGATATGACAGCCGAAGAACGTGCCATCGTCAAGGCCGGCTGCCTGATCAACTACAACAAGTTCAAGGCCGCTGCCGAGTAACTCTGCTGTACGCCCCTGCCACACCTTTCCCTCGTGCTCACGCGCTTCGCGAGGGTCGCCCGAGGGAAAGGTGTGTCCGGGGCTACCGCGACGTTCTCGTTGGGTCTTGAGGGACGCTAATAAATAGAGTTGCTTGATGCCGCCTCTGTTATCGGGGCGGCTTCTTTTTGTTGAAAACCACCACAAAGGGGGCAGGCACCTTTGTGGTGGTGGGGACGAGCTCGATGCTGTTGTGATCGTTGAGCGGCATGTTAATGGGCGGCTCTACAGAATTTCATCTGGGCTGGCGGGTTTGGTTGTTTTGGGGATGCCGAGTTTGGATGACGCGAAATCGTCAACATTGTCCTTAATTCCGTCTTTGGTGTAGACAGTGACCATATAGGTGCTGTGTCCGAATTCGCACTTGTCGCGTGTTGCCCAGGCATCCCAGTAGGCGGCCCCGTTTCGCCCTTTGATTTTTCCGACACGGCGGAGTTCTGTTCGCTTTAATTTCTGGTTGCTATAGATGGTTCGACCGGCCTCCTCGGTGAGCCCGCACTGTCCAAGCATCTTGTCGAGGACTTGGCTCATGTGGCGCTCATCGGTGTTTGGTGCGTAGTCGTAGGCGAGGGTGATGAAGTCGAGTGGCTGGTCGTCGATTAGATAGTTTAGCGTCTGAGGTCCAAGGCAGAAATAGGGGGAGCATCCGTCGATCTGACCGAGCAGTGGCAACTTTGACTGCCAACTTCCGGTGGGAATTCCATCTTCGTAAAACACGCCGCGACAGATAAAGGAGAGCGAGGTGGCACGCGAGCCGGCGTCGACCATTCCGCATAAATCGAAGGGCGAGGTGATACCAAGGGAAAAGGGCGTGATGACGATAAGGAAGAGCATCACGATGGGTATGGCGAGAATGGCGATGACGTTGCGACCGGTGGAATGAGGCGGCTTCATATGCGCTCCTCGAGACAAAGATCTGTTGAGGATAGGCAGAAATGGATATGTTCAGAGAACAATTCAAGTTTAATCTCATTGCGCGAGATGGTCGACCGTTAGCGTCGAAAACCACCACAAAGGTGCCTGTCCCCTTTGTGGTGGTGAGGAGCGCGCGGCTTCTTTTGGTAATAGTGTTAGCTGGCGGTATCATTAGTGCAGGTGGCGAAGGTTTGCATTGTGGGGTGTTTTGCCGTGAGCCGTTCTGCCCGTATTGGATTGATTGTCTTGGCGCTTGCGATCGCTGTGGTTGGCGCGGGCGCTGTCGGTATGGCATTTCTACCTGCTGCGGTGACGGAGCCGGTGGTCAAGCCTGTGACTCAATCTGTCGAACTTCTGACCGGCGACGACAAGCCCGAGACCATTACCGTTGATTTTGATGAGCAGCCGGCTGTGCTGGGTATTAGCAATTATCCGCGTATTCAGCTTGGGGCCATGCGCTATACCACGGATACAAGCCTGATCGATAGGGCGTCCGAGCTACTCAAGGGCAAAACATTTAAGCGTTGGTACGGATATGCGTCCTATCGGGCAAAAGCGAACGACATGGTTGGCGGATGCCACTCGTCCATCGAGCTGGACACTGCAAACGGCGCAAAGTTATGTGATGTCTCGTACGATCCGGGCTACGAGGGCAATGAGGGTCCGGGCATCTACATCATGGACGGCGATGTCGCCTATGTCATGGAGGGCGACCAGACCGAGCTCAACGATTTTATGGGTCAGTGTATCCAAGATGCCTATAAACAGACCTGCTTGCCTGACCCGCAGACTGCACGCGATAGTGGGTCTGCCCGTACATGGCTGTTCGAGGATGAGATGCCCTGGACCGTCGAATCGGGAAGTACGGGTTCGGCGAAGGAGTAGAGACCGCGACCACCACAAAGGTGCCTGTCCTCTTTGTGGTGGTATGGAACACGTGGACGAAACAGGTTTGAAACACGGGTTTTGCACGTCAGGCACTCAAAAACGCCTCTACCTGCATCGTAATCAAAACGAAACATCTGCTCGTCTGCTTATGCGAAACTTTCCCGCAACAGTGCGATATTATCCATACACGATAAAGTTCGCGGCGCACAGGGTGCCGCGACCGACACTTTTCGTTTCCCGTCATTGGAGGAAGCATGAGCTACACGCAGAAAGTTCTCGACGAGCTCAAGGCCCGCTATCCCGAGCAGCCTGAGTTCATCCAGGCCGCGACCGAGATCCTCGGCACTATCCAGCCGGCGCTCGACGCCCATCCCGAGTGCGAGGAGGCCGCCCTGCTGGAGCGCCTCGTCGAGCCCGAGCGCATCGTTATGTTCCGTGTCCCCTGGGTCGACGACCAAGGCAAGGTCCAGGTCAACCGCGGCTACCGCGTCGAGTTCAACTCTGCTATTGGACCCTACAAGGGCGGCCTGCGCCTGCATCCGTCGGTGAACCTCGGCATCATCAAGTTCCTGGGCTTTGAGCAGATCTTCAAGAACAGCCTGACCACCCTTCCCATGGGCGGCGGCAAGGGCGGCTCCGACTTTGACCCCAAGGGCAAGTCCAACAACGAGATCATGCACTTCTGCCAGTCCTTCATGACCGAGCTCTATCGCCACATTGGCCCCAACACCGACGTTCCTGCCGGCGACCTGGGCGTTGGCGGCCGCGAGGTTGCCTACATGTTCGGTCAGTACAAGCGCCTGACCAACGAGTGGACCGGCGTCCTTACCGGCAAGGGCCTCTCCTTTGGCGGCTCGCTCGCCCGTACCGAGGCCACCGGCTACGGTCTGGTCTACTTTGTGGACGAGTACCTCAAGAGCCGCGGCGAGTCCTTCGAGGGCAAGAACGTCGTCGTTCACGGCTCCGGTAACGTCGCTATCTACGCGGTCCAGAAGGTCGCCCAGCTCGGCGGCAAGGTCCTGGCTTGCTCCGACACCCACGGCTGGGTCGAGGATCCCGACGGCATCGACTACACCGTGCTCGAGCATGTCTACAACAAGAAGCGCTCCGGCCACGACAAGGGCGTCACGCTCGCTATGTACGTTGACGAGAAGCCCAACGCCGTGTGGCACGAGGGCGACGGCCGCGGCGTGTGGCAGCTTCCCTGCGACATCGCGCTGCCCTGCGCTCGCGAGAACACGCTGCTGCTCGAGGACGCCCAGGCGCTCGTCGCCAACGGCTGCAAGGTGGTCGGCGAGGGCGCGAACATGCCCACGACCATCGAGGCCACGACCTACTTCCAGGAGAACGGCGTCGCCTTTATGCCCGGTAAGGCTGCCAACGCCGGCGGCGTGCTCGTGTCCGGCCTGGAGATGAGCCAGAACGCCGAGCACCTGTCCTGGACCTTCGAGGAGGTCGACGGCAAGCTCGAGCAGCTCATGCGCGGCATGTTCCACAACGTGGACGACACCGCCAAGGAGTACGGCGAGGAGGGCAACTTCGTCATGGGCGCCAACATCGCCGGCTTCCTGAAGGTCGCCGACGCCATGCTCGCCCAGGGCGTCTGCTAAACCCTGCCTGACATAGCATGTAATGAGGCTCTCGGCTCAACGCCGGGGGCCCTTTTT